>NZ_JAKKSE010000060.1:0-1195 GCF_025653595.1 Shewanella sp. SM95 | reverse complement strand
GTAAACGTGGGCACCATTGGTCACGTTGACCATGGTAAAACCACACTGACTGCAGCTATCTCTCACGTACTGGCTAAGACCTACGGTGGCGAAGCTAAAGACTTCTCTCAAATCGATAACGCTCCAGAAGAGCGTGAGCGCGGTATTACGATCAATACCTCTCACATCGAATATGACACGCCTTCACGTCACTACGCACACGTAGACTGCCCAGGCCACGCTGACTATGTTAAAAACATGATCACTGGTGCTGCACAGATGGACGGCGCGATTCTAGTAGTTGCCTCTACAGACGGTCCAATGCCACAGACTCGTGAGCACATCCTGCTTTCTCGTCAGGTTGGCGTACCTTTCATCATCGTRTTCATGAACAAATGTGACATGGTAGATGACGAAGAGTTACTGGAATTGGTTGAAATGGAAGTGCGTGAACTTCTGTCAGAATACGATTTCCCAGGTGATGATTTACCAGTAATCCAAGGTTCAGCTCTGAAGGCCCTAGAAGGTCAACCAGAGTGGGAAGCTAAGATCCTTGAATTAGCCGCAGCACTGGATTCTTACATTCCAGAACCACAACGTGAYATCGATAAGCCGTTCCTACTGCCAATCGAAGACGTATTCTCAATTTCAGGCCGTGGTACAGTAGTYACTGGTCGTGTTGAGCGTGGTATTGTTAAAGTGGGTGACGAAGTTGAAATCGTTGGTGTTCGCACAACGACTAAAACAACGTGTACTGGTGTAGAAATGTTCCGTAAACTGCTTGACGAAGGTCGTGCAGGCGAGAACTGTGGTGTGTTATTACGTGGTACTAAGCGTGATGACGTAGAACGTGGTCAAGTATTGGCTAAACCAGGTTCAATCAACCCACACACGACTTTTGAATCAGAAGTTTATGTTCTGTCAAAAGAAGAAGGCGGACGTCAYACTCCATTCTTCAAAGGCTACCGTCCACAGTTCTACTTCCGTACAACTGACGTAACCGGTACTATCGAACTGCCAGAAGGCGTAGAGATGGTAATGCCTGGCGACAACATCAAAATGGTAGTGACTCTGATTTGCCCAATCGCGATGGACGAAGGTTTACGCTTCGCAATCCGTGAAGGTGGTCGTACAGTTGGTGCTGGTGTAGTAGCTAAAATCATCGCTTAATTGCGATAGAAATTAGTTTGAAAAGGAAGCTTCGGCTTCCTTTTTT
>NZ_JAKKSE010000059.1:0-1199 GCF_025653595.1 Shewanella sp. SM95 | reverse complement strand
GAAGGGGATTCTTGTTTCAAGGCGTTATGCCCGAAGTTCATTAGAACAATCGGGACTTACTTACGCTCCACAAGCTAACACCGCTTGCCCAGCGGCTTTGATATTAATAGCGGCATTGGTATCACGGTCTAAGCGCGCTTCACACGCTGGACAAGTCCAATGCCTTATATGTAACGGTAGAGAATCAACTACGTGACCACAGCAATTACAACGCTTACTAGACGGATACCACTTGTCAATCTGGACAAGTGTTCTGCCGCGCCATTCTGCTTTGTACTCAAGCTGCCTAACCATTTCGCCCCAATTGGCGTCACCAATGGCCTTAGCAAGTCGCGGATTCTTGACCATGTTTTTAACGCTCAAACTCTCACAGCTAATCACTTGGTTTTCGTTTATCAACGTAGTGGTGAGTTTGTGGGTAAAGTCGCGGCGGCAGTCGGCAATCTTCGCCTGAATGCGAGCAACTTTGATTCTGGCTTTGTGGAAGTTGGCAGTTCCTTTCTTCTTCTTCTTGGAAAGGCGGCGTTGCGCCTGAGCCAATTTCTTCTCGTACTTTGCAGTATGGCGGGGATTGCCAGATTTAAACCCGTCAGCGGTAATCACAAGGTCGGTCAAACCCAAATCAATACCCGTTGTCTTTTTGGTAACAGGCAGTGGTTTAGGCTCGAAGCGGCAAAGCATAGACACGAAGTAGCGGCCTGCACTGTCTTTCGAGATAGTGACGGTAGTTGGTTCGCTAGGAAGTTCACGCGACCAGCGAATATCAAGCGGCTGTTTGGACTTGGCAATGTAGATATTGCCATCTTTGAACTTAAACGCCGACTTCGTGAATTCTGCGCTTTGCTTGCTGCGCTTCTTCTTAAAGGCTGGATACTTCGCCCTTCCTTCAAAGAAGTTCTTAAACGCAGTTTGTTGATGGCGCAAAGATTGTTGGAGCGGTACACACGACACGCTGTTAAGCCATTCAAACTCAGTTTGCTTCTTGAGTTCGGTCAGCTTAGAGCTTGCCGTGTTGTAGTTAACCTTTTTGCTTTCGTTGTAGAAAGCGTCGGTACGCCATTTAAGGATCGCGTTGTAAACGAAACGCACACAGCCGAAAGTCTGCGCAAGCAATTGAGCCTGTTCAGTCGTTGGGTAAAAGCGTTGTTTAATAGCGATCTCTTTCATAGTTCACAAGAATACAGTTGTTTTTGTGAAAG
>NZ_JAKKSE010000058.1:0-1240 GCF_025653595.1 Shewanella sp. SM95 | reverse complement strand
TTTCTTTACTGGTTTTAAAAATGTAGAAACCACCTCAATAAGTGCTATCAAGCGTGGACATCCCCACATGATAAAAGTGACCCACAAGAGGCCATATATATCGTGTGATACAGACAGGTTTTATTTCGGATATTATTCAAATCTCGACTGTTATTGCTATCCCGAAGATATGCATAAAGTGTTGTCGCTACTGATGAAGCAATTACCGGGGTCGAAACTCTTTTTATTGAAAAATGAACGAATAGTTGGTCTCTCTAAAGTTGGCACCCGTGACGGCGAACCAGTCCAATTGTCAGATTTTGCCCCTGAGAATACCCTGCCCAGTTAACGTTTTTTCTCGCGCCTATTATTTATTGGCGCGAGATTCGGTGTCCATCAGTGGCTGCTTTGCCACCAAGATGCTGACAGGCCTTTCGCGGCGAGGTCGTCAAGAGCGAGAAAACATTAAGTACGAGCTGTGTGGGTAGGTTAACGACGACCGTGCAGTCCGTGGGCACTGCAAAGGAATAGCTATATGAATAAGAGAGCAGCGCTGCAGCAGTCGGCGTCGACAGAGCAAGAGACGCAACCGTTGGACGACAGTCGGTATGAAGACCTGCCGCGCAGTGAGTACCTGCAATTACCCCAAGAGGAGCAAGACCGGCTCTATCAGTTGCGTCAGCAGCGGGTACGCGAGGCACCGACCCTCTATGAGTGGGATATTAAGGTAGCGACTGTGTATGGCATTGGGTGGATCATGGTCCTTATTCCGTGCGGGATTACGGCTCTAGTTGGGTTGGTGACATACTGGTATGGATTTGAGCAATGGTATTATTTTCTCATCATAGTGATGATTTTTGGGCCATTTATGCGCTACCTCTGGTTGGCCGACAAACAGTACCATTATCGGCTCACCACCGAGGGTTTAGTTACTACCTATCATGACGCGATTCCGGATGCAGCCTACGCGGTAGTGCGGGGGCTGGCTTGGTTTGGGGTAGTTGTTTGCATCGTCGGCGTGGCGTTGTTAGGCCCGGCCGCCTTGGTCGGCGCGGGTGGTTTTGCCGTGATGGCATTTTTCTTTACTGGTTTTAAAAATGTAGAAACCACCTCAATAAGTGCTATCAAGCGTGGACATCCCCACATGATAAAAGTGACCCACAAGAGGCCATATATATCGTGTGATACAGACAGGTTTTATTTCGGATATTATTCAAATCTCGACTGTTATTGCTATCCCGAAGATATGCATAAAGTGTTG
>NZ_JAKKSE010000057.1:0-1245 GCF_025653595.1 Shewanella sp. SM95 | reverse complement strand
CAGGGCAACCGCATGAATGTTTAAAATTCGCCCAACTGCAATCCTGCTAATAAAACCGATTCTAGATATTCAGGTTTCATCCAAGCTCTTTTCTGTTTCGCCGGAATGCTTCCCTTAGAAGGTTCTGCCCTAAGCATATTGAGTGATATTTGCCTAAGCATGGCCCAATTTTCTGCCCCATGATGTTGGTAAATCTGGCAACTATCTTCTTTCATTGAGACATCTAGCACCCAGTGTAAGCTGTTTTCAATACCCCAATGGCCACGAACTGAATCGGCTAACTGTTGCTCATCGAGTGTGGCTGAACTGATATAGTAACGGTAGGTCAGCTCTGCTTCTTTCCCTTTTGTATGCCGATAACTCAAACACATTCCTAATGTTTTCAATTTCATCCACTTAGGAAAATTATCTTGGAGCTGGTTTGCAGGCATTACATAGTAGGCTCTTGCCTCGATACGGCCCCTATTTTTCTCGATAATGAGTCCATCAAGAGGATTGCTTCGCGCTTCACTGAAAGCAGAAATGATTGCCTCATGCAAGCAACCTTGGTTCGCCTTCACTGCAAGTAGATAGTCCCCTCCTTGATTTACAATCTGCGTTGCAATCTCTGTCTGGCAACCCATGGCGTCGATTGATACCAGTGCTCCTTCCACATCTAACAACTGGAGCAACTCTGGGATTGCGGTTATCTCATTGGATTTATTGTCAGTTTTTACTTGCCCCAGTACCACTTTATTGGCACAGGCAAACGCATTGACCATATGAATGGTTGAGCGCCGATCTTCACGGTTGTATGAGGCTCGAAGCGTTTTACCATCGATAGCAATAAGATTACCATCACTCATCTCATGGACGGCTCGCATCCAATTGGCGAAGCACAGTCGGAACTGTTCCGGCTCGATACGAGAGATAATACGTGCAATGGTGTCATCGACAGGGACACCTTCGGTCAGAATTCCCTTTTCTTTAAACCAATTATGGTGCCCGACAGCATAATCGTGGATCTCAGACCAACCTTCGGCGCCAGCAATCACACCACACAGAGTGACGAACAATACATCATGTAACGGGTAAGTCACTTTGGCAGATTGTCGGCTGTCAGCAATCGAGTTGAAATGTGATGTGAAGGCTTCAAGGTACATGCTCTTATGCTCTCTATAAGAAAAAGAGAGCATAAGATCATAATCGATGCCGTCCGTCAAATTTAGCTCAAAACGGTTAAAATATATTCACGATCTTGCCCTG
>NZ_JAKKSE010000056.1:0-1255 GCF_025653595.1 Shewanella sp. SM95 | reverse complement strand
TGGTCAAGTAAAATTGGCCACGATTTTAGAGTCATTCCAATATAAACGTTCTGACTCATTTGGCGTTAACCCACCATTATATTGATGGGGTCTGGTCTCACTGTAATATCCAGTGATGTAATTTGTGATCTCTTTATCTGCTTCTGTAAAATTCCCATAACCACTTACGGGTATCCACTCAGATTTCAAACTTCTAAAGAAACGCTCCATTGGTGCGTTATCCCAACAATTCCCGCGACGACTCATACTTTGCTCAATCTGAAGACGCCATATTAATTGTCTGAATTTCAAGCTTGTGTAATGCGAACCTTGATCGCTGTGATATATCACATTCTCAGGCTTACCTCTTAACTCAAATGCCATTTTCAAAGCTTTACAGGTCAGCTCACTATCTGGTGATAATGACAAAGCCCATCCAAYAGGTTTGCGGGAAAATAAGTCTAAAACAACGGCTAGATAGGCCCAGCGATTACCGACCCAAACATACGTCACGTCGCCACACCACACTTGATCTGGTTGAGTTACTGCAAACTGTCGATTAAGCGTATTGGGAATTGCAATATGCTCTTGTGTCGCTTTCCGATAAGAATGCTTAGGCTGCTGACAGCTTAATAACCCAAGCTTTTTCATTAGATTACGGGCTCGATAACGACTGAGACCAATCCCTTTATTAGTCACTAATTGCGCTATCGTTCGCGCACCGGCAGAGCCATGACTAATACGATGTGCGGCCTTCACTTCACTGCATAAAATAGTAAAGTCTGCATCAATATGTTCTTTTCTTTTTAGCCAATACTTATAGCTACTTCGATGTACTTTGAATGCATTACAAATTGTGAGAATAGAGTGGCTCTGCTTGAGTGCGCTGATTAGCGTAAATTGTTCATCGAGTCTGACATCAAGAGAGCGGTAGCCTTTTTTAGGATAAGATTGTGCTCCTCAAGACGAGCTATTTGCTTCTTCAGCTCACGGATTTCAATTTGTTCAGGGGTAATCGGAGATGCTTTTGGTGTGCCACCCTGGCGTTCTAGTTTTAACTGTCTCACCCATTTATCCATAGTGGACTTACCTACGTTCATCGCCTTTGCAGCTTCGATGATGCTATGGTTTTTATCGAGGACTAATTGGGCTGCTTCAAGTTTGAATTCAGCACTAAATGTTTTTCTGGTTGTCGATCTCATGTGTTCACCTAAAGTCATCTACGAGGTAATAATATCACCTCTATTTAGGTGGCCAAAATTAGTGTGCCACTACA
>NZ_JAKKSE010000055.1:0-1376 GCF_025653595.1 Shewanella sp. SM95 | reverse complement strand
TATATGGACCCATCCGGTTTGCAAGACATTCGATAGCGATTATGAGAAGAGTTCATTGCACCCATATATTCGGCCTGTTATTGAGGTATGCCTCTGGCCCTGATGGATATCTGCTTCTACTGTCCTTATCATCCTTGCGGCTTCATTATGAGCCTATGGCGAGCTAAGGTTTTCAGTAGATCAGTCTGACTGTCTCATCATCAAATCAATTGTCATAGCAACTTGCTGGTTGATTAATTATTAACGTTTATTGAATCTATTCAGCACTATACTGGAAGTCGATATTCTTCGTCATGCGCCGCGATAACCCATGCCATTCTCGCGAGCTTATTGGCGACGGCTACACAGGCTCGGTTAAAACCTCGGCGCTCTGCTAACTGGATTGCCCAGCAACTAAACTTATCTTGCTTATTCTGGCTGTGTTGCAACACCGCTCTGGCGCCGTGGATGAACAGGGTGCGTAAATACGCATTTCCCCGCTTGCTTATCCCAAGGAGGTTATCTTTACCTCCGCTGCTGTGTTGTTTGGGAACCAAGCCACACCAAGCTGAAAAGTGCCTGCCATTACTGAAATCTTTACCATCACCTGCGGCGGCATAAAAGGCGGTAGCGGTGACTGGACCAATGCCAGGGATAGTCTCTAAACGCTGGCAAATCACATTGTTTTTAGTTTCAGTAAGCACTTGTGCATCACAACTCTTAAGCCGTTTTTCTATATCACTAAATTCTTCATATAAGTGATAAAAAATGGCCCGACCTTTAGTGGTCAGCGCATTGGTTTCATCCGCTAAAATATCTGGGAACTGTACTTTAAAAGCCGATTTACTTTTGGCTATCACGATGCCGTATTCTGCTAACATGCCTCGCACTTGGTTGATTAACGCTGTGGATTGCTTAGTTAATCGTTCGCGCATTCGGTGGAGCAGTTGCACATCTTGCTGCTCGATACTTTTGGGTTTTACAAACCGCATGTTGGGCCGCTGCGCAGCCTCGGCAATGGCTAGCGCATCGTTGTAGTCATTTTTATTACCTTGCCTAAAAGGAACCACATACTGCGGGGCAATTAACTTAACTACGTGCCCAAATTGCTCGAATTCTCTGGCCCAATAACTCGCGCCGCCACACGCCTCCATAACGATAAGGCAAGGCTCAATTTTCGCGACAAAGGGCAGCAAGTCTTTGCGTCTAAGCATTTTCTTTTTGATTAACTTGCCCGCTTTATCGACGCCAACAGCATGAAAAACAGACTTTGCGATATCTAAACCGATTGTAGTAATCTTCATAGGTGGACCCGTCCTCTTTCTGATGAGTTTTAGCGACTACATCGTGGCCCATTGCGAGGCCGATTTAAAGTGGATGGGTCCATTCCATTATCC
>NZ_JAKKSE010000054.1:0-1411 GCF_025653595.1 Shewanella sp. SM95 | reverse complement strand
ACTAACAAAGAAGAAGTCTGTTGGTGTGCCTCATGTAATCTGCAGTCCAATTTTGGTTTGTAAAACACCATCCTAGAATTGCCCTTCTCAATACCCTGTTTGCTGATTTTAACGACACGGCGGGAGAACTGGTTTGCGCTTTCGGTCTTACGAGCTTCCGGCCTGTAGCCTGTCAGTAGACTAATGCTTTGCAGATACGGAATATTCAGCGATTGTCGTTGTTTTCCACCAAGCGCACTAGATAATGAGTCCGTAAACGCCTTACAGAGATTTTCGCAGCCGGTGTGATGGTCTTCTGGGCCGTATTGCTCACACAAYGTATTCWGCACACCACRAACYCTGCTATCTATCTGCTGCTGAATTGACGGTAGCAGCAATGCTTTGGCTACCTCGTTGACCGTCCGGCCATTYACCTTAACGCTTATCCCTTCGGCGCSATAGGCAAATCGGTATTGATTAAGGCCTGCCTTAGTCAATAACCAGCATTCTTTGACRTTGGACAAAGTGGTTTTCTGACCTTCCGGCACGAACTCAAAATTAATCGCATACTCCACCACGATATCGCCATTATGCTGAGCAAAGCGCGAGATGGTGCAGTTACGGTCTTCGTCGTAAACGTCTGACATATCATGCGGCCGCGTCCACAARTCCAACAGGTTAACCGGATGTTTTGCAAAATCCTCTGCAACCTCAGATTTGAGGATKGGCATCATTACCGCCTCGGGTAAGGTTTGATTTACCTGAGTKCTGGTATCGTCCATTTCAGAGTTGAGTTTGGGGTAAGGRATCCAGCCKTGGCCAGATTCTAATTGCTTGAAAATTGCGTAAGGACGGAATGGCGCGGCCCCGATACCGTCAATGCTCCAGCGAAAAGATAATAGCAGGCTTTGTGCTTCGTCAAATAGGTAATTCAAGCTCTTKGGGTCTTGAGCCCACTCGCGGTACATTTCCAAAAATAATCGCTTGGTCTTAGGTGGGATATTAGGGTCGTTGGCGATGTCGCGATACCCTTCATGCTCGATTTCTCGACCGTTAGCAACAAGCTCTGCGAACTCCTTAGCRATCCGAATGCTATCCAATGTCAGCTGGGCGGCGTAACGCACCATCTTCTCTAAATACTTGGGTTTAAGGGTGTTTGGCTGTAGCGCGACGCGATTGTAAGTGACCGGATCGTAAGCTCGAGCATGAAGGGCTCTGGCGTCCATATCATTGCTTAAACGCCAAAGGTAATCCCTCACTCGAAGTGCATTTTCACTGCCTAACGCATTCCAGCGGGGTAATTTTGAAAGTCCTGTAGCTGAATTATCGGTTTTACCAACAAGGGTGCAGGTCACGCAGCCAAACCGTGCCTTACCCCCACAACCACTGTTTTTCTGCCCCACAATGATGTCGCAAACCTCATTTGAGCCAT
>NZ_JAKKSE010000052.1:0-3031 GCF_025653595.1 Shewanella sp. SM95 | reverse complement strand
TGAATAGTTTACGTCTAAGGCGCGTCCACTTCTTTGGTCAGAAGTGAGACAAGTAAAACCAAGCTGGTCGCAATGCGGCGCAGATGAGTGAAACTCATTTGGGTTGTATGGTTAAGCGACTAAGCGTATACGGTGGATGCCTTGGCAGTCAGAGGCGATGAAGGACGTAGTAACTTGCGAAAAGCGTTGGCGAGCTAGTAACAAGCATTTGAGCTAACGATGTCCGAATGGGGGAACCCAGCAGCATAAGCTGTTATCGCAACATGAATACATAGTGTTGCGAGGCGAACGAGGGGAACTGAAACATCTAAGTACCCTTAGGAAAAGAAATCAACCGAGATTCCCCTAGTAGCGGCGAGCGAACGGGGATTAGCCCTTAAGTCAGTGGGGTGTTAGTGGAATGCGTTGGAAAGCGCAGCGGCACAGGGTGATAGCCCCGTACATGAAAACTAACCATTGATGAAAACGAGTAAGGCGGGACACGTGACATCCTGTTTGAATATGGGGGGACCATCCTCCAAGGCTAAATACTCCTGACTGACCGATAGTGAACCAGTACCGTGAGGGAAAGGCGAAAAGAACCCCTGTGAGGGGAGTGAAATAGAACCTGAAACCGTATACGTACAAGCAGTGGGAGCGGTTCTTGAGACCGTGACTGCGTACCTTTTGTATAATGGGTCAGCGACTTACATTTTGTAGCGAGGTTAAGCGAATAGCGGAGCCGTAGGGAAACCGAGTGTTAACTGCGCGTTTAGTTGCAAGGTGTAGACCCGAAACCCGGTGATCTAGCCATGGGCAGGTTGAAGGTTGAGTAACATCAACTGGAGGACCGAACCGACTAATGTTGAAAAATTAGCGGATGACTTGTGGCTGGGGGTGAAAGGCCAATCAAACCGGGAGATATCTGGTTCTCCTCGAAAGCTATTTAGGTAGCGCCTCGAGCGAATACCATTGGGGGTAGAGCACTGTTAAGGCTAGGGGGTCATCCCGACTTACCAACCCTTTGCAAACTCCGAATACCAATGAGTACTACTCGGGAGACAGACGGCGGGTGCTAACGTCCGTCGTCAAAAGGGAAACAACCCAGACCGTCAGCTAAGGTCCCAAAGTACTAGCTAAGTGGGAAACGATGTGGGAAGGCTTAGACAGCTAGGATGTTGGCTTAGAAGCAGCCATCATTTAAAGAAAGCGTAATAGCTCACTAGTCGAGTCGGCCTGCGCGGAAGATGTAACG
This sequence comes from Shewanella sp. SM95, assembly GCF_025653595.1. Taxonomy (NCBI): domain Bacteria; kingdom Pseudomonadati; phylum Pseudomonadota; class Gammaproteobacteria; order Alteromonadales; family Shewanellaceae; genus Shewanella; species Shewanella sp. SM95. The sequence continues at coordinate 1,797 of NZ_JAKKSE010000052.1, read as the reverse complement.
GGGCTAAGCTAGTCACCGAAGCTACGGGTGCACAGTTTACTGTGCGCGGTAGAGGAGCGTTCTGTAAGCCGTTGAAGGTGAAGGGGTAACCCACGCTGGAGGTATCAGAAGTGCGAATGCTGACATGAGTAACGATAAAGGGGGTGAAAAACCCCCTCGCCGAAAGACCAAGGGTTCCTGTCCAACGTTAATCGGGGCAGGGTGAGTCGACCCCTAAGGTGAGGCCGAAAGGCGTAATCGATGGGAAACAGATTAATATTTCTGTACTTCCGCTAACTGCGATGGAGAGACGGAGAAGGCTAGGCTAGCGCGGCGTTGGTAGTCCGCGTTTAAGGTGGTAGGTGGTGTTCTTAGGCAAATCCGGGGACACGTACTTWAATGTACACACTGAGAGCTGATGACGAGGTCCTAAGGGACTGAAGTAGTTGATGCCATGCTTCCAGGAAAATCTTCTAAGCTTCAGGTTAGTGGGAATCGTACCCCAAACCGACACAGGTGGTCGGGTAGAGAATACCAAGGCGCTTGAGAGAACTCGGCTGAAGGAACTAGGCAAAATGGTACCGTAACTTCGGGAGAAGGTACGCTCCTGTTGGTGATGAGACTTGCTCTCTAAGCTGACGGGAGTCGCAGATACCAGGTGGCTGCAACTGTTTATCAAAAACACAGCACTGTGCAAACTCGCAAGAGGAAGTATACGGTGTGACGCCTGCCCGGTGCCGGAAGGTTAATTGATTGGGTTATCGCAAGAGAAGCTCATGATCGAAGCCCCGGTAAACGGCGGCCGTAACTATAACGGTCCTAAGGTAGCGAAATTCCTTGTCGGGTAAGTTCCGACCTGCACGAATGGCGTAATGATGGCCACGCTGTCTCCAGCCGAGACTCAGTGAAGTTGAAATTGCGGTGAAGATGCCGTATACCCGCGGCTAGACGGAAAGACCCCGTGAACCTTTACTATAGCTTGGCACTGAACATTGAACCTACATGTGTAGGATAGGTGGGAGACTWTGAAGTTGTGACGCTAGTCATGATGGAGTCGTCCTTGAAATACCACCCTTGTAGTTTTGATGTTCTAACCTAGGTCCCTTATCGGGATTAGGGACAGTGCCTGGTGGGTAGTTTGACTGGGGCGGTCTCCTCCCAAAGAGTAACGGAGGAGCACGAAGGTTGGCTAAGTACGGTCGGACATCGTACGGTTAGTGCAATGGCATAAGCCAGCTTAACTGCGAGACATACACGTCGAGCAGGTACGAAAGTAGGTCATAGTGATCCGGTGGTTCTGAATGGAAGGGCCATCGCTCAACGGATAAAAGGTACTCCGGGGATAACAGGCTGATACCGCCCAAGAGTTCATATCGACGGCGGTGTTTGGCACCTCGATGTCGGCTCATCACATCCTGGGGCTGAAGTCGGTCCCAAGGGTATGGCTGTTCGCCATTTAAAGTGGTACGCGAGCTGGGTTCAGAACGTCGTGAGACAGTTCGGTCCCTATCTGCCGTGGGCGTTGGATGATTGAAGGGAGCTGCTCCTAGTACGAGAGGACCGGAGTGGACGAACCGCTGGTGTTCGGGTTGTCATGCCAATGGCATTGCCCGGTAGCTACGTTCGGAATCGATAACCGCTGAAAGCATCTAAGCGGGAAGCGAGCCCTAAGATGAGTCATCCCTAGGAATTTAATTCCTCTAAAGAGCCGTTCGAGACTAGGACGTTGATAGGCATGGTGTGTAAGCGTTGTGAGGCGTTGAGCTAACATGTACTAATGACTCGAGAGGCTTAACCATACAACCCAGATGGGTTTTA
>NZ_JAKKSE010000051.1:0-4906 GCF_025653595.1 Shewanella sp. SM95 | reverse complement strand
ACCAGTGATCATGTTTTTAACATAGTCAGCGTGGCCTGGGCAGTCTACGTGTGCGTAGTGACGTGAAGGCGTGTCATATTCGATGTGAGAGGTATTGATCGTAATACCGCGCTCACGCTCTTCTGGAGCGTTATCGATTTGAGAGAAGTCTTTAGCTTCGCCACCGTAGGTCTTAGCCAGTACGTGAGAGATAGCTGCAGTCAGTGTGGTTTTACCATGGTCAACGTGACCAATGGTGCCCACGTTTACATGGGGCTTAATACGTTCAAATTTAGCTTTAGCCATGGTAATGCCTCAGTCCAAGATTCTTGGTGATGAAAACTAACATATAGAAAAAATCCGATGCATTAAAATGACATCGAACCGATTATGTTTAGGCGTAGGAGCTAAATTTAGAGAGGCTGGTGCTGATAGGCAGATTCGAACTGCCGACCTCACCCTTACCAAGGGTGTGCTCTACCAACTGAGCCATATCAGCAACTAATTTGGAGCGGACAGCGGGAATCGAACCCGCGTTATCAGCTTGGAAGGCTGGAGTAATACCATTATACGATGTCCGCGCAACCTAACTAAGGCTACCTAACTACCTAGAAAAAAGTGGTGGAGGGAGAAGGATTCGAACCTTCGAAGGCTGAGCCGTCAGATTTACAGTCTGATCCCTTTGGCCACTCGGGAACCCCTCCACATAAAATGGTGCCGGCACCAAGAGTCGAACTCGGGACCTACTGATTACAAGTCAGTTGCTCTACCAACTGAGCTATGCCGGCATTATCATTTCGGAACGGGATATTAGGTAAATGCGCTCCCAAGTGCAAGTAAAAAACGCCTATTTACGTAAAAAAAGCGCTTGAACGGTGTTTTTTTACACGTTATCCAACTTTGACGGCCAATTAAACAGCGAATACATCAAACGGTAACGGAAACACGACTGCAATCACCCATTTAGTATTGTTCCAAATAATCTCATAGTGTACTGTGCCTTTCCTAAGCTGAGGAAAGCCAATGACTTCTAAAAATTCAATTCAAAAAGCACTCTATCTCGCCTTCGAGCGCCTGCAATGGTCTGAGTTACGAGATTCAGTGCCGTTGACACTGAGTGAGCAAGACTTGGAGAACCTTAGAGGCATAAATGAAAAGATTTCCTTATCGGAAGTGACCGATATTTATCTTCCCCTTAGCCGGCTACTGAATTTGATCGTTAAAGCTAAGCAACAACGAGGCTTAGTGGTTGATGAATTCCTCGGTCAAAAACCATCAAAAAGTCCTTATATCATTAGTATTGCTGGTAGTGTCGCCGTCGGGAAAAGCACCACAGCACGTATTTTGCAAGCTTTACTACGACACTGGCCTGAACACCCAAAAGTTGATTTGGTGACAACAGATGGTTTTTTGTATCCTCTGGCGGACTTAAAACGTAAAGGACTATTACAGCGTAAGGGATTTCCAGAAAGTTACGATATGAAAATGCTGGTTGAGTTTATCTCCGCCGTGAAATCCGGTCAGCCACATGTGAAAGCCCCTATCTATTCGCACGTCACCTATGACCGCGTTAAGAATCAGCATCAAACCGTTTCTCAGCCAGACATCTTAATTTTAGAAGGCTTGAATGTATTGCAGACTGGACTCGACTCCCCCGTTGATACCCGTCGTCCTTTCGTCTCCGATTTTGTCGACTTTTCTATTTATGTCGATGCAGAAGAACCCTTGCTAAAACAATGGTATAAAGAACGATTTTTGCAGTTCCGCTCTGGTGCATTCAGTGACAAAAAATCTTATTTTCATCACTATTCGACGCTAACGGATGATGAGGCCAATACGATTGCCGCCAATATTTGGGACACAATCAATGGCCCAAACCTACAACTTAACATTCAACCGACCCGTGAGAGAGCCCATTTGATCCTGCAGAAAGGTCAGGATCATTTGATGTCCCACGTGCTGATGCGCAAATAGCCTTATGTAAAATTGACTCTTGGGTACTTAGCGTGCCCTTAAGCTAATTTCACCGCCGATAAATGCTTGAACACCGTCGGCGGTTTCGAGCAATACTGCACCTTGCTCATCAACGCCTCGACAAATTCCTTCGACAGACTTTTCCCCCATAAGCAAACGTATTTCACGACCATAAAATAAGTCTGCGGCTTGCCAACGAGTCTTGAATGCAGCTAATCCTTCACGCTCAAATAGCTGAATATCACGCTTAAGCTGCTTCTGTAATGCAATAACAAGCGCCGTCTTGTCAGGCATATCGACCAACTCTGACAAATCACTCCAAGGCTGATCGATACCTTTACCTTGCTCCTCGGACATAGCCATATTCACACCAACACCTATGATAAGCTGGCACAGGCTATCAGCCTGCCCCGACATCTCAATCAAGATCCCGGCAAGCTTCTTGTTATCCAAATAGATGTCATTGGGCCACTTAACACCAATATTCTCGACGCCAAAAGATTTAAGCACTTCAACCAATGTACAGGCCACCACTAAACTTAATCCCATTGCCTGCGCCATTCCCTGCGGGAAAGTCCAAAACAGCGAGAAATATAAGTGATGCCCATAGGGCGACACCCAAGTTCGGCCTCGACGACCACGACCTGCGGATTGATACTCTGCCACACACACATCACCATTCTTCAATTCAGTAGTATGGTCCAGCATAAAGCCGTTAGTGCTTGCTATCTCATCAAAGTAAAAGCAACGGTTATCAATTGATTGCACTAAACGTGAAGCATCAATCAAAGAAATAGGATTCGCTAACTTATAGCCGCGACCTTTGACGCTATAAATTGCCACACCATAGGTTTCTAGCGCATCGATGTGCTTATTCACTGCGGCACGCGAAATCCCAAGTTCAGTGGCTAACTGCTCGCCAGAAACAAATTGCCCGCTAGATAATAAAGCTAATATCTGGCGTTTTCTTCCCCAATGATCAGACATGCAAATCTCCTTCGCCATTAGCCCCGATGATTCTAGGCTCGGCTTCTAGCACAACACCAAATTTATCCTGTACTTGCGCAATAACATGCAGCGCTAGGCGGCAAATATCATGCCCCGTTGCTCCGCCTCGATTCACTAACACTAAGGCTTGCTTGTCATGCACTGCCACATTGCCGAGCACAAAACCTTTCAGTCCCGCTTGCTCAATCAACCAGCCTGCAGCCAATTTCACTGTTGCATCCGCTTGTGCGTAGCCCACTATCGTCGGAAAACGCTGTGCTAAATCTAGATAACAGGCTGCGCTTACAATGGGGTTTTTAAAGAAACTGCCTGCATTGCCGAGCACAGCGGGATCAGGAAGCTTTTCACTTCGTACTTGGCATACACGCTCAAAAATCTCATGCGCTGTAACGGTTGCAGGATCAAACGATTGCAATGGACCATAGGCCAAACGCGGTTGCCAACGTTTAGCTAAGCGCAGCCCAACAGCTGTGATTACAGCGAGATTGCGCAATTTGTCTTTGAAAATAGACTCACGGTAAGCAAATTGACACTCAGCTGTGCTGATGCGTACAAACTCACCTGAGGGTAAATCAAGATACTCAACCCAATCACACACATCACATAGTTCAACACCATAAGCGCCAATATTCTGAATAGGTGCGGCACCAACCGTCCCAGGAATTAACGCCATATTCTCCAGCCCAAACATGCCATGCTCAAGCGTAAACTGAATTAACTCGTGCCAATTCTCACCCGCCTCAACTTCGAGATAAAACGCTTCTGTGTCTTCAGATACTTTTATCCCTTTCGATAAAATCCTGACAACTGTGCCGTTAAAGTCCTCCGTAAAGACCAGATTGCTACCACCACCAAGCACCAACATAGGCAATTGTTGTTGCCATAGTGACAGACATATCGCCTTAACAGCTTCTTTTGAGTGCGCCTCAACAAGATCCGCGCAAGACTGGGCCAAACCAAAGGAATTAAATGATTGAAGGCTATGAAATAGAGACATGTGTTTGTTCAATGACGACAAAAACGTATTGTAACTGCTAAAAGCGAGGATTGCAGCTCATGCTAGAGAAGATGGCAGGATGAAGAACAGAGAGAAAAGCAGGAAAATCACTCCAATTAACAAATTATAGACGCAAAAAAGCCAGCTTATTCAGCTGGCTTGGTTACATCTCAATGAGATAATTAGGCGCTTGGCGATGACCTACTCTCACATGGGGAGACCCCACACTACCATTGGCGCGTTTGCGTTTCACTTCTGAGTTCGGGATGGGATCAGGTGGTTCCACAAGGCTATTGTCACCAAGCAAATTCTTTATTCTAGGATTAAACACTAGATTGTAATGGTGCTGATACCCAGAATCGAACTGGGGACCTCATCCTTACCAAGGATGCGCTCTACCGACTGAGCCATATCAGCAATTCTATACTAATCAATTAAGATTATTTAAATTAGGCGCTTGGCGATGACCTACTCTCACATGGGGAGACCCCACACTACCATCGGCGCGTTTGCGTTTCACTTCTGAGTTCGGGATGGGATCAGGTGGTTCCACAAGGCTATTGTCACCAAGCAAATTCTGTTTATTACCGTGTCCATCTCTGGACCACGTTAATAATTCGGAAAGCTGATTTGCTTTGTTTGAGTTCAACAAGTACAAGGATGTACTTGATGTCATAAATGCAGGAGCATTTTATGACCACTTCATCAAGTGTCGATATTCTGTCTAAGGCTTTTCGTACGACCTCCATGGAAGGAGGAAGTGCTAGAAAATGTCTGGAACATTTTCAGTAAAACCCATCTGGGTTGTATGGTTAAGCCTCTCGAGTCATTAGTACATGTTAGCTCAACGCCTCACAACGCTTACACACCATGCCTATCAACGTCCTAGTCTCGAACGGCTCTTTAGAGGAATTAAATTCCTAGGGATGACTCATCTTAGGGCTCGCT
>NZ_JAKKSE010000006.1:0-191329 GCF_025653595.1 Shewanella sp. SM95 | reverse complement strand
CGTTGATGGTTCAATGCCTGTTGTGGCTAGTTGGTTTACACGCACAGCAACAGGGCTGGGATAAGCATTTTCAGGCCAATACCATTGGGCATCGAACGGTACTCTCAACGATTCGCTTGGGATTGGAGGTACTCAGGCGGCCTGATTATCAAATCACGGAGAAAGAATTGCTGGCGGCCTGGGTATTATTCGCCAATCAGTTGCTCAAATATGGCTATGCTATGGCTGATTTATGAGGGGATCCTTCAGGGTTTAGCGGGTTATAATCTGTTAGATCTTTTTCTATACATCTCTCTTGCAACAGAGTTATGAAAACGTGCAGAATTAAATTCTGACAATTTATATTGCAGTTCATTAGGTATTTGTTCATCTTCATTTATAAATGAAATTATACGCTCCCAATGACTTGCCATTTTTTTCATGTACTCATGATTAGAAAATTCAATTGGTTCAAATGGTAGGCCTATATTTGAAAATTTCTTTACTTCCATTTGGAGTGCAATTAACTCTTTTACTCCGTTACAGGTTGTAAATATTTTTGCTTCAAACCCTAAGTCAGTTAGGTTTTCAATTGCAAATCTCTCTAAGTTATATAAACATTTTTTCTCAGGTAGCTTATATCTTATTTTTAAGTTTGAATTGCTAAACATAGCCATGCTTTCAAATATTTTCTTTAAGTCTTCGAAAAAACTATCAAGTCTAAAAATATTTATACCACTGTTCTCATATTTTATGTTAAATATGTCACCACTTATTGGTGAGGCAGGGTATTTTAAGTTGAATATTTCTAGAGATTTAATTAATAAACCGAATAGTACATGAGTATCGATTTCATAAGAGTGTGCGTAGAAATATAATTCTTCAATTTCATTCTTTGCGGTCTCTAATAGGTGTGAACCATTTTCATTAAATGATGAAATAAGGTAAATATTTTCATGATTATTATGTGGAAAAAGCTTTTTATAGAGTCCAAGTTTGTTGTTAACTTTGAATTTACTATATGATTCGAAATTATGTATGTATGTAATGAATTGATTTTGATGCTCTATAAATCTCTGCTGTTTAATCATTTCATCTTCTGTTTCCCATTTTTCTTGTTGTAGTTTTTCGAATTTATTTTGACGTTCATTTTGTGCTTCTATCTGCTTTTGTTGAATTTTGAATTGCTTAATGGCAAGCACCATTACTCCTACAGTACCAACTGCACCCATAAATGAAGATGCACCTGATAAAAGTGAACCAAATGCAGACCAATCATCTGGAAGGTTTGAGAATCGATCCCAAAAATCAGTGAAACTACCAAATTTTACTGCATAGGCAATAAGAATACCTGAAAAGATAATAAAACTAATATAAGCAGCTAACTTTAGTCTATTTAATAATTTGTTAAATTCTAATGCTGAATTGTCTGTAACTTTCATAAAATATCCTTATCATGCAACCGCTTCGGGAATAGCTCTGTATACACTTGCCAAAGAGTATTTATATTCCTGTGGCCTGTGACCTGCGCCACTTCATCAATGCTATAACCCTTCTCAAATAGCCGGCTAGCACCTTCACGCCTTAGGTCGTGATAGCGTAAATCTTCAATTCCCAATTCATTACGCACCCGCTGAAACCCTGCAGTAACACTGCGCTCGTTATAGGGGAAAACCCGCGCATCATTCCTCGGCTGCTTTTGCAGTATCTCCCACGCCCCACCCAACATAGGCACCAACATGTGATTACCTGCTTTTTTGCGCGGATCCTTACGGTCACGAACGATTACTGCCTTTTGTGCCTCATCTACATCAGCCCATGTTATCCGGCACACTTCACCAATACGCATGCAACTCAGTATCGAGAAATCCAGCAAATCAATATAAGGGATGTGTGCAGCCCGTTGATCTGCTCTTGCAGCTAATCCAACTTTTAACCTCTCAATCTCATCCGTAGTCGGTCTGCGCGAACGCTTACCCGATTTAGCGATCAAGTCTTGGCTATACAGTGCGTCGTAAGCCTCAATAACCGAAATTTGTGAAACCTCATGCCCAAAGTTTGATTTAGCGATTCGTAGCAGCCATCGGATCACGCTTACATCAACTGCAATGGTAGATGGCCCTGTGCCTGCACTGCGCCGCAATTTACAGTGGTCGATGATGTGGTGCGGCTTAATATCAGTCAGATTCAATTTAGCAATATCGCAATCCGATAACAGCCGTAAACAAAAGCGCTTTGAACGACCAATGCTGCTGTTGATGTTTTCATCTGTCAGGGCTTTGCTGATGATGCTGCCCAATGTAACAGGAGCCGTATCCTCAGTAGCAAACCCGTTTGACTCAATATCAATCACCCGATCTTTACCCCATGCCTCGGCAGCGGCATATTTGGTAAAGGTACGTTGCTCCGTGTATAATATTTTGCCGTTTTTCTTTACACGAACTAGGCAGCGATGCCGCACAGTACCGTCGGCTTTTTCACGTTTTTGAATGCTATAAGATGCCATGTTTTTTGGTTCCCCGAACCCCTCAGTCCAATCCATTGTGGATCACTATAGGTTCCCCGATCAATGCAAAACATGCAAAAACGTACAAAAATTAGCAAAAATATTAACTTTTCGGATTGTAATGAATTTAGATAAAACCCAGCAACACCAAGGTTTAGCGCCTAAAACCCTCGATAGAACCTTTTCCATTGCGCCCATGTTGGATTGGACAGACCGGCATTATCGTTATTTTGCACGTTTGATGTCGGCTAATGCTTTGTTGTATACGGAAATGGTGACAACAGGAGCGATATTGCATGGTCGCGGTGATTACTTGGCGTATAACCAAGAAGAACATCCTTTGGCGTTGCAGTTAGGTGGCTCTAATCCCTTAGATTTGGCTCGTTGCGCTAAACTCGCTGCTGAGCGTGGCTACGATGAAGTTAACCTCAATGTGGGTTGTCCTTCCGATCGAGTGCAGAATGGTCGCTTTGGCGCGTGTTTGATGGCGGAACCTGAGTTAGTGGCTGAGTGTATTGACGCCATGAAACAAGTCGTTGATATTCCTGTGACTGTGAAAACGCGTATCGGAATTGATGAGCAAGATAGTTATGCGTTTTTAACCCAGTTTATTGATGTGGTTAGTACAAAAGGGTGTACGGATTTTACTATCCATGCGCGTAAGGCGTGGCTTCAAGGGTTAAGCCCAAAAGAGAATCGCGAGATCCCGCCGCTCGATTATGAGCGTGTGTATCAACTTAAGCGTGATTATCCTGCACTTAATATTGGTATTAATGGCGGCGTAACAACTCTCGAGCAAGCACAAGTTCATTTAGTGCAGCTCGATGGAGTAATGATGGGGCGCGAGGCTTATCAGAATCCTTATATTCTGGCGCAGGTGGATCAAATATTGTGTGGCAGTCAAAAAGCAGTGATCAGCCGCGAGGCTGTGATTGAGGCTATGTTGCCTTATATTGAAGCGCATTTGCAGTCTGGTGGCCGGCTCAATCATATTACTCGTCATATGATAGGTTTATTTCAAGGCTTACCGGGTGCCCGTGCGTGGCGTCGTTATTTGAGCGAAAATGCCCATAAAAACGGCGCTGGGATAGAAGTGGTAAAGCAGGCTTTTCAGAATATTCAGGCTGAAGTTGTAGAGTAATTCCACTCGACTTAAAAGATGGTGAAATTTACTAATTTGAGTAGTATTTTTCACCACTTGTTATTTTCAAATCCATCCCTATATCTCATCTTGTCCATATAAAATTTTTTTAAAATGATTAAAATCATAATCTTAAAAATACTTTTATAAGTTGGCACGCAGTTTGTAATACTCCTTTCGTCAAGTTAATTAATCGAAAGGGATGCCATCATGTTTACGTTAACCATTAAAAAATCAGTACAAATGAGTGTGTTATTAGGCGCGTTAGTCGGTAGCGTTGCAGCACACGCAGAAGCCGCACCAATATCAGATGTTGTGGGAACTATTGAGCAAACATTAACTGCGCAGACACAAGAATTGTTCGTCAGTGTAAAGCGTGAATTTGTGATGTCATTGCAAACACAACTGGCTGAAAGTATTTATGACTTCAACAGTCAACTTAGCTTAAACGCTGAAAATAAAGGTGAATCGGCAGGTGCCGATGAATATAGCGCTAAGTAAAGGATCTGCTTATGTGGTTTGTAGCACCTTTGATGACATTGCTACTGTTACCTGTAATTAGTCTTGCGTTGTTTTCAGGCATTATTTGCTGGTTTCAGTGGCATAGTGTTAGTGATAAATAAGTTAGCGATCAACTGAGCCGAGGTTTTAGATGAAACGATTAAAAGTGCGTATGGAGAGTCCAGAGCGGTTAGTGTGTGGTGTTGCTGCAGGCATGGCGTGGAAATTTGATTGGTCTTGTTTTTGGACTCGTGCGGTGTGGGCTGGTGCAGTTGTATTTATGCCGGGTGTGAGTTTGCTAATTTACTTTGTTTTAGCATTGTTAGTTGACCAATGGAAAAAACCAGCCTAATCATGCAGTGATGGCTGGTGTTGATGAGCTAATAAGTGGCTTGTTTTGATTTAAAATGATGCAGTTAAACCTATCAACAAGAGGGTACTTTGACCCTCATGCGAAAATGTATATGCATACTGCCTTGCAGACTACTTTTTCAAAAAAGCCTGAAATCTGCTTTTGGCTTCATCACTTTTTAGCCTAGCGCTAAATTGTTCAAGTTCCTGGTGCATTTGGTGTTGTACACGATTTTTATGCGGACGCATTAATTGACGTGTGATTTGTAGGGCTTGTGGCGGTTGATTTGCCAATTTTTTTGCCTGAGATAATGCATAACTGAGTAAATCTTCATGGGCCACAATTTCGTTGATCATATTGAGTCTATGGGCCGTCTCGGCATTAAAACTTTCACCAAGTAGCAGTAACTCAGCCGCTTTTTGATAACCAATGAGTTCTGGTAAGAGTAGGCTAGCCCCCGCTTCCGGCACGAGAGCCAAGTTGACGAAGGGAAGTTGAAATTTCGCCGTGTTGTCAGCGTATACCAGATCGCAATGTAGCAGTACGGTTGTACCTATACCGACGGCGGCACCAGAAACCGCAGCCACCAGAGGTTTTTTGAGTTCGAGCAGGCAAAATAAGAAACGTACTGCGGGATGATTTGGCCCTAAGTCACTATTTTTCAAAAAGTCAGCAACATCATTGCCTGAGGTGAAACAATTATCTTGGCCATGGAGCATAAAGGCACGAATGTCGTTGTCTGCTTCACCTTCGATCAGGTATTCTGTCAGTTGTTTATACATATTAAGATCAAGTGCATTGCGTTTATCAGGGCGATTAAAGCTAATAATACGCACGCCCTGATCATCCTGAACCTGTATATGACTCATGGGTTGTTTCCTTTACGACGACATTGGGTAGACATGGAGTTTAAGACATTGAAACCAATATTCAAACAGCTGTTTAATTGTCTAGTTTTATCTTGTGCATCATTTTCAGCGTTGGCGAACGTAGTCATGACTGAAGGTCATATACGCGCCATGCCTGAGACAGTACCAAATACTGCCGCTTACTTTACGCTTGAAAACCACACAGATAAAGCGATTCGTCTTATCGGTGTCAGTACGACTGTGGCAAAGGATGCCCAATTACACACGATTATCGAAGACCAAGGCATGGTGAAGATGCGCCATGTTGAAGGTTTTGACATCCCCTCCCATGGCACATTAACGTTAACGCCGTCAGGGGATCACGTCATGTTGCTTGGCTTAAAAGCGCCATTGGTGTTAGAGCAACAAGTTGAACTGCAATTAGAGTTTGACGGTGGCGAGAAAATGGCAATTACCCTGCCTGTTAGTAAAGCAGCAGAAAACGCCGCAGAGCAAGAGCATCATCACCATCATTAAGGAGTCGCTTGATGCAAATTACATGGAAAAAAGTTACCGGGGTCGGTTTATTTTTAGTATTAATCGGTTATGGCGTGAGTGTATGGTGGAGTATCGAACCGGATCCAATTAGCCCTCAACAATTAACAGCATCCAATAAGAATATTGTTGGATACGCTACTACTACATCGCTAATCCTCACAGTCGAAAATTTACTCGATAAGCAAGGTGGTTGGTTATCAAACGATGTGATGCCACCTTCCATCTTCATGGATAACATGCCCGCATTTGAATATGGTGCTTTGGAGCAAGCCCGTGATTTAGCCTTGATTATGCGTAAAGAGTTTAGCCGCTCACAGTCACAATCTGCGGCGGACAAAGATTTAGGCGAAGCCCAATCTAAGCTCAATATTGACCACACAAGCTGGTTAGTACCGAGTGCCGAAAGCGAATATCGCGATGCAATCAAATTGCTGAAGCTTTATCGTGCCCGCATGATGGACCCAAATAATCAAGATGCACAGTTTTATGCCCGTGCTGACAACCTTAATGAATGGTTGAAAGAAGTGCAGAAACGTCTGGGCAGTATGTCGCAGCGTTTATCTGCCAGCGTTGGCCAAGAGCGCTTAAATACAGACCTAGCCGGTGATAATTCGGCGCGTCAATCAACTCCAAATTTGACCAGCCATCAGGTAAAAACCAGTTGGTGGAAAATTGATGATGTCTTCTATGAGAGCCGTGGTGCTTCATGGGCGTTGTTGAACTTTATGCGCGCAGTTGAAGTTGACTTTGCTGACGTATTGAAGAAGAAAAATGCTGAAGTAAGCCTAAGACAGATCATTCGTGAGCTGGAGGCGACTCAGCAAACTGTCTGGAGCCCTGTTGTGCTGAATGGCAGCGGTTTTGGCTTAGTCGCTAATCATTCATTGGTTATGGCTAACTATGTATCCCGTGCGAATGCCGCGGTGATTGATTTAACGAACTTGCTATCTCAAGGTTAATTATGAAAAAAACTCTCCTCGCCAGTGCGGTATTAGGATTCTGTATGGCCTCATCTGCCCAAGCGGCCACTGTGGTTGGTTTCACAATTGGTGGCGACTACTGGCGCGCCGATACTAGTGGTACTTTTGCCGATAAAGGTCAACCACAACAAACATTTGATTACAGTTCATCTGCTCAAGGCAGTTATTGGATTGCAGTTGAGCACCCATTGCCATTTGTCCCTAATATTAAAATCCGTGAAAATAACCTAGATCAGAAAGGCAGCATGTCGGATGCTGATTTCAACTTCAATGGTCATGATTTTAAAGGTAATGTTACTGCTTATACTGATTTGAGTAACACAGACTTCGTGCTGTATTACGAAATATTGGACAACGACATAGTGTCATTGGACCTTGGTGCAGCATACAAGTTAATGAATGGTTCACTGCGTGTTCAAGACCCTGGCCATCCAGAAGAGAAAGATGTCGATAGCGGTATTGTGATGGGTTACGCCAGTACGCATGTAGGTATGCCTGGCTTAGGCTTGTACGGTTTTGCTGATTTGATGCAGGGCGTCAATGAGTCAAGCGTGCACGACTATGCTATTGGTTTAGGTTGGCAATTTGATGGTTTGGCCGTCGATACGCGTGTACGTGTAGGCTACCGTGAATTTTTATTCGATGTGAGTAATTTCTCGGGTGTGAGTGCTGATACTAAATTTAAAGGTTATTTTGCGGGTGTTGAAATCAACTTCTAATTTTGTTGATTTTAATTTTTAAGCATAAAAAAACCGCCAAATGGCGGTTTTTTTATATTTAATTACTGGGAGCGTTGTTACTGTGCAATCAAGCCATTATTGATGGCGATAACATCATCTTCATTCAATGTACCCGCAGCTTGCTTTAGTGCAACAACTGAGTTGATGTAGCTATAGCGCGCATCGGATAATTTACGTTTTGAGTCGTACAAGTCACGGGTACGGTTCAAAACATCAACGATAGTACGAGTACCCACCTCGAAACCCGCTTGAGTGGCTTTTAGGGCACTTTCTGATGAAATAACAGATTGCTCATAAGCTTTGATTGAGCTGATAGAAGCACCTACGTTGTTGTAGTTATTACGAACGTTTTTCACTACACCACGGTAAATTTGCTCAAGCTTTTCACTTGCTTCAACATACTGGAATTGTGCTTCATTAACTTGTGAGCTGACTTTAAAACCTTCGAAAATCGGAATGCTTAAGTTGACACCAACGCTGACATTATCAAAATCAGGTTCGTTGAGATTACCCATTTTTTGCTCAAGACCTTTGTTGTAACCGGCATTTAAGCTTAAAGACGGCATGTGGCCTGCTTGATAAAGCTTAATAGTCTCTTGGGCAATATCTTTACCAATACGTTGAGTCATTAAATCAACACTATTGGTTTCAGCAATTTTTAACCATTCGCTAGATGACGTTGGCGCTGGCGTAACGGCTGAGAAACGGTTGGTATCTAGCACATTAATCGTCTTGTGATCGATGCCGGTGATTTCACGTAAGGCTTCATAACTATTGGCGAGCGTGTTTTCGGCTAAAATTTCAGTGGCTGAGGCTAAGTCATATTGCGCTTGAGCTTCATGTACATCGGTAATCGCGGTTAAACCCACTGCGAAACGTTGTTTAGTTTGTTCAAGTTGACGCTCGATTGCGCGTTTTTCTGCACCTTGGAACTCGTAGTTGTCTTTCGCCGTTAATACATCGAAATAGGCTTTAGTGATACGAGTAATCAAGTTTTGTAATGCGGAAGCATAAGCGGAATCAGCTTGAGAAGCGGCTTTCTCAGCAAGACTTAAACCAACCCAAGCACTGTGATCATAGATGACTTGATTTAATTTCAGGCTACCGACTAGACCACTTGCATCATCCTTCGGATCATTCCAAGCTTTGTCATAACCGACGTTTGCACTAATGGTTGGCAACAGCGGAGCGCGGTTTTGTTCGATTTTCTCAAACAAACCATTACGCTGGGCTTGGGCTTGCAATACGAGCGGGTCGCTGGTCAGTGCTTGCTGATAAATTTGCAACAAATCATCTGCTTGCACCGCTGAAGCGGAAGCCGCAAGTGTTAATGCTGCGCATAAATTATGGATCTTAAATTTCATTTGCTGTCCTTATTAGACAAAATCCCCCCACGGAGGAATATTTTAACTTCGTTTAGACTAAGTAATGCCTTTACCAAGGCGGTTTGCGCTTCCCGACGCTTCCCGATACAGCTAAAACTTAATGACCTAGAGTCTAAGAACTCTGACACTTTCAAGTCAAATTCGAAGTGTAACAGATTTTATTTTAAAAATGTGCTCAAATTGCCTTGATTATAGGCGCAAATTTAACTTTTAAGGATAGAGTATGAAACCCCCTGTTTTTTCGCAAACGGATATTGAGATCTTAGGAAAAAAATCCCTTTATCAAGGTTTTTTCTCAATGGACGAATACACTTTCAAGCATAAATTATTCGCTGGTGGCTGGAGTAAGCCTGTCACTCGCGAAGTGTTTGAACGGGGTCATGCTGTGGTCGTCCTTCCCTATGATGCCAAGCAAGATAAAGTCGTACTCATCGAACAGGTACGCTTTCCTGCATTAGCAACCGCTAAATCTCCTTGGCTTCTTGAGTTAGTCGCGGGTATGATTGCGCCCGCAGAAACGCCTCTGGATGTTGCACACCGAGAATTAATGGAAGAAACTGGCTTAATGGCTAAGCAAATACACAGTGTAAATAGCTATTTAGCGAGTCCAGGTGGTAGTACAGAACGTTTCTATTTCTATTGGGCTGATGTCGATTCAAACGATGCCCGTGGATTGCATGGATTAGCTGAAGAGCACGAAGATATTCGATTGCATGTCATGAGCCGCGAGCAAGCTTATGAGCGAGTGGTTGCGGGCGAGATTGATAATGCGTCGACCGTTATTGGATTACAATGGTTACAATTAAACTATCAGCAACTGGTTTAAATTGGGATGAATTTGGCTACTTCGAGTCTAAAACGGCGCTATAAACCCAACGTCAGTGATTTTTTAGCACTGTGCGGGCGTAATTATGGCTACATGTTGAAATGGTTACCGTTAGAGATAGCTATCGGTGAGTCATGGCGACTCGAAGGTGAGTTTGGTATATTAGTAGTGCGAATTTTAGAAAATACCAAATATACTCAGCTAGTTGAGATATCTCGTCCCATCGAAATCAAGGAGTTTATCAATACTCCCAAGGTGTTAGTGAGAATTTATCACGATGCTAAATTAGCAGAAGTGTTAACTGGCCAACAGATTTACCAATTACGCCCAGTGTATGATTATCCCAATGTACGCATGTATCAAAGTGATGAAAAGTACCAGGTGAATGCATTCCTGGAAGAGTTATTAAAGATTGGTTACCAACACAGTGTCGTGTGCCAGTCTTAGAATTGGGTATTCAATGTGCTGAAAGAGGCTGTCTCTTACTCCATAGCTGAAGGGGAAAGCGTGCGTATCGTGCAAGTCACAGATCCGCATCTTTTTGCCGATCCTGAAGCTCAGCTATTAGGAGTTAATACTAGCAAAAGTTTTGCTGCCGTATTAAATACGATTAGAGCTGTGGACTATCCTGCTCACTTGATGCTCGCCACGGGCGATTTGAGTCAAGACTATTCGGCTGAGTCCTATCAGCAATTTGTGAAAGCAGTCACCCCCGTTGGCTTACCTTGCCATTATCTTCCTGGAAATCATGACGATCCACGGATCATGTATCTGCACATGCAGGGTGAACAGATTTTTGGGCAGCAGCGTATTCTGGCGGGAAACTGGCAAATCCTCATGTTGGATTCAACCGTGCGGGGAAAGCCTGGCGGCAATATGGCCGAGACTCAGTTCGAATTAATTGATGAAGCCATTGCCGCACATCCTGAATGCCATACTTTACTGGTGATGCATCACAATCCCATCGTTGTGAATTGTACTTGGTTGGATCAGCACTGCATGGACAATGGCGCCGAGTTTATCGCGCGAGTGGCAAAGTATCCGCAGGTCAAAGGATTGCTCTGGGGACATGTGCACCAATGTATTGATACCCATCATAATGGGCCCCATGGCACGTTGCAGTTGATGGCGACACCTTCCACTTGTATTCAATTTAAGCCGTTATCGCCTTATTTTGCCTTGGATGGCGTTCAACCGGGTTATCGTTTGCTGGAGTTGAAAGCCGATGGTAGCATCAACACTAAAGTGTATCGCGTACCGGGTAACCATTTTTCCCCCGACAACAACTCTAGCGGTTATTAACGCGAATAGCCGCAGCCTGAGGAAATATGCTGCTTTATATTCACGGTTTTAATAGCTCTCCATTTTCAGATAAAGCTGTGATGACGGCTAAGTACATGGCGCTGCATCACCCTAGTGTGGCCTTCCATCAGCCCCAATTGCCTAATACACCTAAGGCTGCGATGGTGCTCTTAACCGCTTATGTTGAGGCGGCGATTGATGCCAAAGAGCCATTAGCTTATATAGGCTCATCTTTAGGTGGGTATTTCGCCAGCTATTTAGCTGAAACCTACGGTGGCAAAGCGGTGTTAGTTAATCCTGCGGTAAAACCCTTTGAGTTGTTCGATGAGTTTATGGGGCCGCAATTCAATCCTTACACTGAACAGCATTATCTTGTCTTACCTGAGCATAAGTCTGAAGTCGCTGAATTTGATACGGCTGTGATCCGCAATCCGGATCGTTTTTTGGTATTATTGCAGACAGGTGATGATGTGCTGGATTATCGCGAAGCGGTCAATAAGTATCATCACTGTCAATTGCGAGTTGAAGCGGGTGGTGATCACAGCTTTGTTGGTTATGAGTCGCATTTGCAAACTGTAAGCCAATTTTTACACTTACCTTGACAAACTGACATGCCGAGCCGCAACATGGCCGGATATAACAACCTATAGCGTGCCCTATGACAAATCAATACACCTCTGACGCCATTGAAGTTCTCAACGGACTCGATCCTGTTAAACGCCGTCCAGGTATGTATACCGACACCTCCAGACCTAACCATTTGGGCCAAGAGGTCATAGATAACAGTGTCGATGAGGCATTGGCAGGTCACGCGACAAAAATTGAAGTTGTTCTACATACAGATAACTCCCTCGAAGTCACTGATGATGGCCGTGGTATGCCGGTGGATATCCACCCAGAAGAAGGCATTCCTGGGGTTGAGTTAATTCTGACCAAATTGCATGCTGGCGGTAAATTTTCGAATAAAAACTACCAGTTCTCCGGTGGTTTACACGGTGTCGGTATTTCGGTGGTTAACGCTTTGTCGCGCCGTGTCGAAGTCACGGTTCGCCGTGATGGCCAAGTGTATGACATCGCTTTTGAAAATGGCTTTAAGGTTGAAGATTTACGCCCAACAGGGACCTGTGGTCGTCGTAATACGGGGACTCGAGTGCATTTTTGGCCCGATGCGAGCTATTTTGATTCAGCTAACTTCTCAAATTCAAAACTGATTTATTTGCTTCGTGCTAAAGCGGTACTGTGCCCAGGTTTACGGATCAAATTCACCAATAAACAGACAAATGAAGTCCATGAATGGTTCTATGAAAGCGGCCTAACTGATTATTTAAAGGCGGCTATCGGTGACAATTTAAGATTGCCAGAAGAGCCGTTTGTGGGTTGCTTTAAAGGCCAACTAGAAGCTGCAGATTGGGCCATTACTTGGTTGCCTGAAGGCGGCGAATCTATTGGCGAGAGTTATGTTAACTTAATTCCGACTCCGCTCGGTGGTACCCATGTGAATGGTTTCCGCCAAGGTTTATTGGAATCTATGCGGGAGTTCTGTGAGTTCAGAAATTTAATTCCCCGTGGTATTAAACTTTCACCCGAAGACATTTGGGATCGCGCCGCGTTTATATTGTCGGTGAAGATGCAAGAACCGCAATTCGCTGGTCAAACAAAAGAAAAGCTTTCTAGTCGCCAATGCGCTGCTTTTGTGTCTGGCGTTGTGCGTGACGCATTCTCACTCTGGTTGAACTCAAATACCGAGTTAGCTGAATCCTTAGCCGAAATGTGCATTAATAATGCCCAGAGCCGCTTAAAGGCCGCTAAAAAAGTGGCCCGCAAAAAGGTGACTTCGGGACCTGCACTGCCGGGTAAGCTGACAGACTGTAGTGGCCAAGATCCGATGCGCGGAGAGTTATTCCTCGTGGAAGGGGATTCTGCGGGTGGTAGTGCTAAACAGGCCCGCGATCGTGAGTTTCAAGCCATCATGCCGCTGCGTGGCAAAATATTGAATACTTGGGAAGTCGATGCTTCACAGGTGTTAGCTTCACAGGAAGTCCATGATATTTCGGTCGCGATTGGTTGCGATCCCGATAGTAGTGATATCTCTGAATTACGTTATGGCAAGATTTGTATCCTTGCGGATGCCGACTCAGACGGACTGCACATTGCTACCTTGTTATGCGCGCTATTTTTGAAGCATTACCGTATCTTAGTTGAGCAGGGTCATGTGTATATTGCTATGCCGCCGTTGTTCCGTATTGATATCGGCAAAGAGGTGTATTACGCCTTAGATGAGGCAGAAAGAGCGGGTATTTTAGACCGTATTGCCGCTGAGAATAAAAAGGGTAAGGTACAAGTCACCCGCTTTAAAGGTTTGGGTGAGATGAATCCTTTACAACTTCGTGAAACAACGATGGATCCAAACACCCGTCGTTTAGTACAGTTGACGATAGATGACATCGAAGAAACGGATGCTTTGATGGATATGTTGCTCGCTAAGAAGCGTTCGCCG
The DNA here is from genome assembly GCF_025653595.1 of Shewanella sp. SM95. Classification (NCBI taxonomy): domain Bacteria; kingdom Pseudomonadati; phylum Pseudomonadota; class Gammaproteobacteria; order Alteromonadales; family Shewanellaceae; genus Shewanella; species Shewanella sp. SM95. The sequence goes on along the minus strand of NZ_JAKKSE010000006.1, from coordinate 177,714 downwards.
GACCGTAAAAACTGGCTTGAAGATAAGGGTGACATGGCTTTACTTTAATGTTGTGCACTATTGCCGATAACAATAAAACATAGGCATAAAGAAAATTACAATGTTGTATATTAAAACTAATAATTATAATTGCTTAAAGGTGTTTTCTGCCGGTTTTACGCTCTTAGCGAGTGTGACGTTATTGCTCTGCAATAGCGCCTTTGCGGGTTCCCAATCGATCATGATTACCGTCGCTAAGGGGTTTGGTTTATCGCTTTATGCCTCGGATATTGGCGATGCTAAGCAGATGGCGATGGGGGCTAATGGCACTTTATTTGTCGGTTCCAATAAGAGCGGCACTATCCATGCTCTCGTTGATAGTAATCAAGATGGTCGTGTCGATAAGCGCTATGTGATAGCCAAAGGGCTTGAATCACCCGATGCGATTGCATTCCACAATGGTGACTTGTTTGTCGCCACTGAAAATCAAATAGTACGCTTTGTTGATATTGAGCAAAGATTGCGCCGCCCGAGTCGACCCAAAGAGATTTACAGTGACTTGCCTTACTCAGAGAAGAAAAGTTCTCGGGCAATTAATTTTGGCCCAGATGGCCGTTTATATGTGTCTATTGGTGCGCCCTGTAACGTCTGTGAAGCGCCAGTGCCTTACAGTAGTATCATAGCGATCAATGTTGATACAGGCGCGAGTGAGCAGATTGCGGCTGGTGTGCGTGATGCAAGTGGATTTGATTGGTCGCCAATAGACAAAAAATTATGGTTTGCCGATCAAGGCCGTGATTGGATGGGGGACAACTTGCCACTCGATGAGATTAACCGCATCGATGTCATAGGGAGTCATTATGGCTTCCCTTATTTACATGCCAGTAGTGTTGTCGAACCTGCCTATGAAAAACCGAAAAATTTAAAAATCACTCTGCCAATGTATGAGTTGCCAGCCCATGTTGCACCCACGGGACTTGCATTTTATCGCGGCAGTCAATTTCCCGATATTTACCATAATCAGTTGTTTGTCGCCGAAAATGGCTCGTGGAATCGTTCGAGTAAAGTTGGTTATCAAGTGGTGATGTTGAAGATTGAAGATCAAAAAGTGGTGAGTCGTGAAACGGTTGTTAGTTTCCTTGACGGTGAATTTCCCGTTGCTCGACCCTTTGCGCTGTTATCGGCATCCGATGGTGCTATGTACATCTCCGATGATTTAAAAGGTAACGTGTATCGCTTGTTTTATAAGGGCGATAGTACTGAAGAAACACAGGAACTAGAAGAAAATGAGTGACGCTATCAAGTTAAGTCTCGATGGGGTAGAGCAAATGCCATTGCGGCGCTTTACCGAAGAGGCTTATCTGAACTATTCCATGTACGTCATTATGGACCGAGCCCTGCCACACATTGGGGATGGACTTAAACCGGTACAGCGTCGAATTATCTATGCGATGAGTGAGTTAGGTTTATCGGCTCAATCTAAGCATAAAAAGTCGGCCCGTACGGTTGGTGACGTATTAGGTAAATACCATCCTCACGGCGATAGTGCCTGTTATGAGGCTATGGTATTGATGGCGCAGCCATTTTCATATCGCTACCCGTTAGTCGATGGCCAAGGTAACTGGGGTGCCCCCGATGATCCTAAGTCATTTGCGGCTATGCGTTATACCGAAGCACGTCTCTCTAAATTCTCTGAAGTGTTACTCAGTGAACTGGGACAAGGTACGGTTGAATGGGGTGCTAACTTCGATGGCACTTTGAAGGAACCTAAAGTACTGCCTGCACGTTTACCGCATATCTTACTCAATGGTATTACTGGTATTGCCGTAGGTATGGCGACGGATATTCCGCCGCATAACGTGAGAGAATTAGTCTCCGCCTGCGTAGCATTGCTCGATGATCCTAAGCTTGAACTCGAGCAATTGATGGCCTTTGTACCAGGCCCTGATTATCCAACTGAAGCCGAGATTATTACCCCGTCTGCCGATATTGCAAAAATTTATGACTCGGGGCGTGGGTCATTAAGAGCACGTGCGGTTTACACCGTCGATGGCGGTGAAATCATCATAACGGCGCTGCCGCATCAAGCCAGTAGCGGTAAAATCTTAGAGCAAATCGCCGGTCAAATGCAGGCAAAGAAATTGCCTATGGTGGCCGATTTACGCGATGAGTCGGATCATGAAAACCCAGTGCGTCTTGTGGTGGTGCCGCGCTCCAATCGCGTCGATTGCGATCAACTGATGGCGCATTTGTTCGCCACCACGGATTTAGAAAAGAGCTTTAGAGTTAACTTAAACGTGCTGGGTCTCGATGGACGTCCGCGAGTTAAAGGGTTGAAAACCTTATTAACTGAGTGGTTAGAGTTCCGCGTTGATACGGTTAAACGTCGTTTAGAATATCGTTTAGACAAGGTGGTATCGCGGTTACATATACTCGAAGCCCTAATGATCGCTTTCCTCAACATTGATGAAGTGATCGAGATTATTCGTTTTCACGATGATCCTAAAGCCGAGTTGATGGCCCGTTTTTCACTCAGTGATAAACAAGCCGAATCGATCCTCGAGTTAAAGTTACGGCATTTAGCTAAGTTAGAAGAATTTAAGATCACGGCCGAACAAAATGAGCTTGAAGCCGAACGCGAAAAACTGGAGCAGTTATTGGGCTCAGAGCGTCGCTTGAAGACGTTGATCAAGAAAGAATTAATTCAAGATGCCGAAACCTATGGCGATAATCGTCGCTCGCCAATCGTATTGCGTAATGAGTCCAAAGCATTAACTGAACAAGAGTTAACGCCGACAGAAGCCGTGACTGTTGTCTTATCTGAAAAAGGTTGGGTGCGTTGTGCTAAGGGTCACGATATCGATCCTTTGTCGCTCTCCTATAAGTCTGGCGACCAATATCTATGTAGCGCGATGGGACGTAGCAATCAGGCCGCAGTGTTTATTGATTCGTCTGGGCGGGCTTTTGCGACGGATAGCCATACTCTGCCATCGGCCCGTAGCCAAGGTGAGCCTATTACGACTCGCTTCAATATGGCACCTGGCGAAACCATGCAGCATGTGTTGATGGGTGAAGAAGACCAATGTTACTTGTTAGCTACGGATGCAGGTTACGGTTTTATTTGTTCATACAACGATATGGTGTCGCGCAATAAGGCAGGTAAAGCCTTGCTGAGTCTACCAACAAACGCTAAATCATTAACGCCTAAGTTGATCGACCGCACTAAAGAAATGTCACTGCTAGCGATCACAAACGAAGGGCGGATGTTACTGTTTTCGCTAGAAGCGTTACCGCAATTATCCAAGGGTAAAGGTAATAAAATTATTGGCATACCAACCGAAAGGGCCAAGAGTCGCGATGAACTTATGACGCATTTACAATTAGTGCCGAGTGATACGCCGGTTACCTTGTGGGCAGGTAAGCGCAAACTCACACTGAAGCCAAGCGATCTTGAGCATTATCGAGGTGAACGTGGACGTCGTGGTGCAAAATTGCCTAGAGGATTACAACGTGTCGATAGCGTTGAATTAGGTGACGGTGGTGATGCTTTAGCGAGCATCTAATGCTTTGTAATGGTTTCAATGCTGTAAAGAATTAAATGGGTTAACTAAAACCACCTCAGTTTGGCTTAGGTGGTTTTTTATTTTTGGCGCTTTTGGATTAGATTTGAGACATAAAAAAACCTACTGTATTACTACAGTAGGTTTTTATTATCTCTTAGGTAAGAGATTAGAAGTCGTAACGTACGCCTACAGAGAATACGTTGTCATCTTGTAGATCAACTTTGTTACCAGCAACAACATGGTCACCGCGGTACATAGCGTATTGGCCGTATACCATAGTTGATTTAGCTAAACGATAGTCAGCACCCACGTTGAAGTTTTGTACGTTGATGTCTGTACCAGTAATTGATTTGCTTACAACGGTACCGTTAACAACTTCAGTATATTTGTTTATATTTTTGTAATAGTTACCAAAACCGGCTTCGTCTACCCCGTACTCAGCCTTCAGATTTACACCGTTCAGATCATAAGAAACGTTAACAAAGTAAGTGTTACCTTCGATGTCATTGTTCACAACATCTTCAGAGTTTTGGAATAAACCGCCGACTTTGAATTGACCGAATTTTGCTTGGCCCACTAAACGGTATGCATCAACACCCGCGATGCCTTTGTTATAGGCTACTGCAGCATAGTAATTCTGTTCTTTAAACTTGCTGTCACCGAGAGTTGCGCTTAGCGCATATAGGCTTTCAGAAGTCTTAGCTGTAGTGTCGTTATCATCAAATTGATAGTTAGCGTTTAATGTTACTAAGCCTGCAATTTTTGGTGAATAGTACCAAACACCATCAGCGCTACGTGTTTGGGCACTGATTAAACGGTCGATATCGGCGTTAGTGTTACCGAAAATATCTACAGCGCCTTCGGCTTGTTTAAATACGGTATCGTTACGGCCAACTAACACAGTACCAGCGTTAGTTTTTAAACCTAAGAAAGTGTTACGTGCTTTGAAAACATCACCAGTAGTAGATGTATTTTCAACTTGGAATTCCATTTGGTAGATAACGTCAAAGCCATCAGCAATTTTTTCTGAACCTTTAACACCTAATAGAGAGAAGTTGTTTTCTAAATAAGTGCCTGCGTTATTCTCATCAGCATAGTTTTTGGTATCAATGCCGTTAGTACCTGATTGTAGAGTGGCACCTGTGTCAGTATGGGTTAGAGCAAGCTCTAAACGACCATAGAAGCTTGGGCCTTCGGCTAGCGCACCGAATGAAGCCAATGCCAATACTGATGCAACTGATGCAGAGATGAATGTCTTTTTCATGTTTTGTGCTCCCTCGAACCTAAGTTCTTATCCATTTTTCATGGTTTTTGTGTGGTTTAACGCATTTGCTACCTGAGTTGGTAACAAAGTTGCCGCCGATTTTTACAGTTTTACGACTCGCAGGCTGTGGCGCAGATCATGTTTTTGGCTCTCCTTGCCTATATTCGGGCCATTTCTGGGATCTTTCCTTATATCTTGACTGCAAATCTACCTGAAAGGGGTAAAACTCTATTTTTCACTTACTACTTAAGTGGTAGGTAAGGCGGATTGCCTTAGATAGTGCGTCGGCGAGGGTAACTGTAGCATATACTAATGCTGTAGCAAGTCTGTCATATTGGTTATAGATTTGTGTTTGGGGGCGATATCTAAGCAGAAAAAGCGGCCGAAGCCGCTTTTTTATCAATAAATAACCTTGGGGTTAGTTGATTAATCTATTTAAAAATCAACGCGTAAACCGACAGTAAAGATGTTGTCATTCAGGTCTTGCTTTACATCAGCCAACATAAGATCACCATCAAAGCGTGTGTAGTGACCATAGACCATAGTCTTAGTGCTCAGGCGGTAATCAGCACCCACACTGAACTGTTGCAGGTCAACATCGCTGACTTGTTCTAGGCCACTGTTGTCTTGGTCACCAACATAACGGCTCACGTATTTACCTAAACCTGAGTCATCTTTGCCGTACATCATCTTTAGTTTTAAGTCGCCAATTAAGTAGGCTGCGTTGACAAAATAGGTATCGCCTGAGAGATTGGCAAACTTATCATCTACATGCTCACTGTGTTGATATAAGGCACCTAAGATTACGTCACCGAATTTAGCTTGGGCCACACCACGGTAGGCTTCAACGTTGTCAATACCATCACTATAGGCGGCAGCGACATAGTAGTTTTGTGCTTTAAAGGCTTTATCCCCTAAGGTGGCGCTCAGAGCATACATTTGATCTTTGCTATACACGTCGTTGCCATTCTTATCCACTTGGTTATAGTTATCACTCATCAGATAAGTGGCATTAAGCGTCACGAGATCGGCAATTTTAGGTGAATAGTAAGAAATGCCATCGGCGGAGCGTGTTTGGCCTGCAACCAGTAAGTCGATATCAGCATTGGTATTACCGAAAAGATCGAAGCTACCTTCAGCTGCTTTAAATACGGTATCGTTACGACCCACTAAAGCCGTACCTGCGGCACTTCTGATACCTAGGAATGTATTACGGGCATTGAAGGTTTTATTTGAGTTGTCAAAGTTTTCGACACCAAATTCCATTTGATAAATGATGTCAAAGTAAGGGCTTACAGCTTCAGAACCTTTTACGCCTAACCAAGAGAAGTTGTTTTCAAGAACAGTGCCCTCCTTTTGGTTTTGAGTTGCATAACCTGTGTCTGAATTGGTAATGGCAAGATCAGCATGGCCATAGAATTCAGGGCCATCGGCGAGTGCTGTGAATGAATAGAGTGTGAGGCTAGAAATAATAGCCGTCGTCAGTAGATTCTTTTTCATCTTCATTTTCCTGTGCTTATCGCTGTTATATGCATTGATAACTTCAGTATCTATGCATGCTGTTGAGCTTTTATGCGGCAAAGTCTGCACAGACTTGAAATGATAAAGTGTGATCTGGATCAAGTTTCATATAAAGAATGGCTTATTCAACATATTGTTTTACAAGTGAAATACATGTTTTTATTAAGTCGATTACCAAATGACTCTGTGGTAAATGATGGGCCTTTGCTTTTATTACACTTATTTAGTGTTCGTATCCCTTTGCATCTAGTGTTTTGTGGCTGAGGATCTGATTTCGGTTTATGTCGATATCGTTTAGAATCCACGGCACATTTCTGGTGTTGCTTTTAAGCTGTCCCAGCTGGTGTTTACTGGATGCTAGGGCAAGCGTTCCTGCTGTTATTGGGTAATATAAGGTAAGTATTTATGACTGAGGCCTATCAAAATCGATTTGGTGGAATTGGCCGTTTGTATGGACAAAAGGCGTTGGCTAAATTTGCCATATCCCATGTGATGGTAATTGGTATTGGTGGCGTCGGTACTTGGGCGGCTGAAGCCTTAGCGCGGAGCGGCATAGGGCAGATAAGCTTGATGGATTTAGATGATATCTGCGTCACTAACACTAACCGACAAATACATGCTCTTAGCTCCACCATCGGCGGTTCTAAAGTTGCTGTGATGGCACAACGGATCCGTGAAATTAATCCTGATTGCCAAGTGAATGAAATTGAAGATTTTATTACATTGGATAATCTAGGCGAGTATTTGCTTGGAGCTAAAGAGGGCGGCAATATTGATTATGTTATTGATTGTATTGATGCCGTTAAGCAGAAGGCTGCGTTAATTGCTTGGTGTAAACGTCAAAAAATTAAGATAGTGACAGTGGGTGGTGCGGGTGGACAGACAGATCCGACGCAAATTCAGTTAACTGATCTCGCTAAAACCTACCAAGATCCTTTGCTAGCCAAAGTGCGTAATATTTTGCGCCGCGAGTATAACTTCTCTAAAAACGTGCAACGCCGGTTTGCTATCGATGCTGTTTTTTCCAGTGAGCAGTTAGTGTATCCCCAAGCCGATGGCTCAGTGTGCGGTACTAAAGCGGCGGCTGATGGCAGCATGAGGATGGATTGTGCTTCTGGTTTTGGGGCTGTGACTATGGTCACTGGGACATTTGGTTTTGTGGCGGCAAGTCGCGTGTTAGCGCGATTGGCACTGCAGGCTCAAGAGGCGGTTTAAACTCTTAACCTAGATTCAGTCAAGATATCACCGCTTTCAAGGGCGGTGATACCCCTTCAATATTATGTAATTTCATTAGGTTATAGCTAGATATAAAAATCTTGTTGATTATTGACTGATTCACATTGAGTGTATGGAAATTTAATATCAAATTGTGGGCCGCCTAGTTTTGAGTCTGCGCGATAACTCATCGTGCCTTTTAACAGTGTTGCGGCATTAAAGGCCGCTGATAATCCTAAGCCAGTACCACCTTTATTACGATTTGTAGTAAAGAAGGGTTCGAACATGTGCTCAGCAACATCGGCTGGAATGGCTAAGCCATTATTTTGAATGCTGATTTGAATTGATTCTTCATCCAAAGTCGCACTAATGTGGATAAGATTGTCTTCATGTCCTTGGAATGCATGGGTAAAGGCGTTCGAGAGAATATTACTAACAATTTGATTTAACAAACTGATATTGGTTTTGATATTGAGTGTAGGCTCCACGTTGATCTCCGTTGAGGCGTTAACATTGGGATGCATAATTAATGTCGACTCTAGGATTTCATGTAGCTGCTGGTTTAGATTACAGCATTGGTGTTCTTCATGACTGCGATCGATGGCGATCGTTTTAAATTTTTGAATTAAACTACTGGCTTTAGTGATATTACGGACAATGAGTTCACAGCTTTCTTGGTACTCATTAAGTATTTCATTTATCTCATCTAATGTGGCTTGATCGCTGTGGATCAGGTCGATCAGTTCTTCAATATGGCTGAGCTGCGCACTCGCCGCCGTCAAACAAATGCCAATTGGGGTGTTTATCTCATGGGCAACCCCTGACACGAGTCCACCCAAGGCCGCCATTTTTTCTTGCTCAACTAAAACCTGTTGTGCTCGTTTTAGTGCGCTAAGGGATTGTTCTAACTCTAGTGTTCTTTCTTTTACTTGCCTTGCGAGCTCTTCTTTATAGCTACGTTCGAGCTTGAGTAGCCGCTCTCTATCTTCTAAGGCTATTTGCAGTTCCGTCTTAGAATTCTTTAAGGCGCTAAATGAGCTTCTAAGTTGTACTTGCATGCTATTGATGGAATCGGCGACTTGTTTGAATTCATCAATTTTTTCATGACGGTCAAATTGTAGTGGCTCGTATTCATGGTCTATGTCGATATTTTTGCAGTATTGGCTGAGTTTATCTAAGTGTTTAGTAATGTTGAACCACACTAAAAATAGAATAAACCCAGCCACTAAGAAGGTTTTAATGCCATTAGAAAGCAGAATGATAATGGCCTTATCATACAAGCGTTGATAGATAGCATCGACATCGACTTGTATTTCGAGTGTGCCGACATTGATGTTTTCAGTCGGTGATTTATAGACTAAAGGAAAGGTTTTATCTAAGGAGTGTTCTTGTTTCTGCTCGCCTGCATTCCATGCTTGGCCGCTGTCATCTTTAATCGAAATATAGTTAATATCGGGCAGCTGAATTAGCCCATTGAGCTGAGTGTTAATGAGCCGCTCGTCAATAACCCAAATACTGGCGGCGAGTACATCTAAGTTCACCTTTTCCATGTTGGAAAATACTCTATCGATACGCACTACATCATTGCGATAATCACTGATCAACTGATACGCAGTGGTGATTAAGGTGATAACAGAACTAAAAAGTACAATAGACAGGGTAAGGTGCCTGCCTATGGGGCTTTTGATAAGTTGGCTAAAGAATGTCAGCATCTTAAATTTTCTTTATGCAATAGCGGCTTGAGATGCTTATAAGCATAGACCTACAGATCCAGAAAGTGCATTTTCTCGCAGATAAAATCAACGAAATATGTCTTCATTTGTGGCATTAAATTTGCTTATTAGCCGATAAGTTCAATTTTTTGTCACTGGGATAGCACTATGTTTAAACTCAAGCTGGATTCAGTTAAGTTTTTTAGCCCGAAGAAAATGATGTTTAGAGTCATGCTGTGGCTTATGGTGAGTTGTTCTGTCTTACTTCTTATTCCCCCTAATGTACTGGCAGTGCTGGCGCTCGATAAATTTGTGCCAGAACATGCACAGTTTGTTGGATTAGGTCTAATCGTTTCTATCGCTTACTTTTTGAGTCAATTAATTAACTTAGGCTTAGATGAGTCTATCCGTCATTTAAGTGATAAGCGCGTTATTGAGACGATTGAAGCTAAAGTGAATCTACTTGATCCCGCCGAGCGAGCTTTAGTGAGGGAATTCTTTCTTCAAGGCGCCACGATTTTGACTCTGCCGCAAAATGAACCCGCTGTAAAAAGTTTAGTGAATGCCTGCATCTTAGAAAAGCTCGGTAACGAGCGCCATTATGCGATTCAGGGACCGACCGCCGACTATAAGATTGCCATGAAAGCGCGTATGTACCTCAACCGTGATGTGCTGCGTTTGCCAGCAGGTGAGCCGAGCCAAGAAGAAATGCAGTCGTTGATTAAGGCGCGCCCGCAATTTTTGAATGGATTAGTACAAAACAGAAAACACGCAGCATAGGCGTGTTCTATCTCACTCGGATGAGTGCTAGCTATGGTTTAGTTAGCATTTTTAATATGCGAGACAACAAAAAAATGGGGGTGATAGGACCCCCTAGATTTTGCATTTATACAAGAAACATGAAGAACAACTGGAGCAAAAACTATGGTTTCGGTGCCGACTTCACAATGAACATCCAAGTGATATAAGACACTATTCCTATTGTGCTAAAGATAACGATCATTGAAAGTAAGCCTATGGGGTTACCAAACATCAGATCTAACCAAAATGCCATGACTGAAATCCTCTTTCCTGTGAAGTCCTCGCTAAATTAGCGGTATTCGATAGCTAAAATACTGATCTCGATCAATAAAAAATTGACATAGGAATACAAAGTCATAACCCTTAGTTAACTCTGTGATCTTGGTCAAATTTAAGAGTATGCTTAACAGCGACGAGTTCAAATAATTTAGCTTTGTTTCTTCTTCCGTTAGCGTCTAGGATTAACCTATTCAACTCGATCGATATTTAGTTAACGCGCTATTCCATTTATTCGTTCTTGTTTTTATATGAAGGCGCGATATCAGTTTTTTAAAGGAGTAAAAAATGGATTATAAAAAAAGTCACAAGGATTCAATGGGATATAATTCTATCTTTGCGCCACTATTGTTGCTGATTTATCCCCTCTATTGTTTGGTGATCACAGGGCACTTTGTTGCCATTTTGTGTTTAAGCGCGCTCGCCGCCATTTTAATATTCAACATCAATAAATTAATTCGTAATTTGAGACAACTTGAGCGTGCAGCACACCACTTAGGCGAGGGAGATTTAAGTTATCAATTGGAAGAGAAAGATGCGGGTGTGTTCATCAAGGTAGTACATAACATTAATCGCATGGGTGAGGATGTCAGCCGTACGATTTTGTCTTTATCTGATACCTGTGAAGGGATGAAAAAAGTCGCCTCGGATATCAAGGTTATCAGTGAACAGGCAAAGCAAGGCGTGTTAGAGCAAGAGCATCAAACTGAACTGGCAGCCAGTGCAATGACGCAGATGGTTTCAAGCGTACAAGCTGTATCGCAAAATGCGGTGAGTGCTGCGCAGGCAGCTGATATTGCCCAAAGTTCTGCTAAGCGCGGCGATCAAATCATGAATGGCATAGTCACTAAAATTGGCGCTATGTCGCAACAGATCCATGATACTCGAACCGTGATCGAGCACTTGGCCGCCGACAGCAACAATATCAGTAGCATTATTGAAACCATTTCGCAGGTGGCCGAACAGACCAATTTACTCGCTTTAAATGCTGCCATTGAAAGTGCGAGAGCGGGTGAACATGGTCGCGGTTTTGCTGTAGTCGCCGATGAAGTGCGTAATCTCGCTAAACGAACATCCGAAGCCACGGTTGAGATCCAGCAGCAAATCGCCGCATTACAAAAAGGCGCACAACATGGTGTTGAAGTCATGTTGAAAAACGTGGCGATTGCCGACGAAACGGCTGATATGGTTGATCAAGCTCACAGTGCACTCGGGCAGATTGTCGCTCAGGTGGAGACCATTACCGATATGTCCCACCAAATTGCCACTGCATCGGGACAACAACATACAGTAGCAGAGGAAATTAATAAAAATATCAGTGTGATGGCTGAGCTAGCCCTGAGTAATGCCTCCCACACCAACAACACTAACTTATCGAGTTTGAAAGTGTATAACATGTCGCAGGAAATCGGCTCCTTGCTGCATCGATTCCATGTGAATGCGGCATTCTTTAACTCGAGTCAGGCACAAAATAAACTCTTTGTGAAATGGGGGCCTGAGTTAGACATAGGGATGCCAGAGATCAATCGTCAACATCAGCGCTTAGTCTCATTGATCAATGAATTACACCGCACATTAAATGAAGAATATGGACTCGAAGCCATCAAACGTATCGTGCAAGGGTTAGTAGATTACACCGCCAATCACTTTGCCTATGAAGAGGAACTCTTTGCGCGTTTTGGTTACCCTCAAACTGACAGCCACAAGGAAAAACACGGCAAGTTAGTTGGGCAAGTACTTGATTTTCAAAAGCGGGTTGTTAGAGGTGAAGATGTTGCCGACGAATTAATGGCTTTCTTGAAAGCTTGGTTGGTAAACCATATTCAAAAAAGTGATAAAGAATATACCGCTTTTTTATTATCCCATGGCGCAGAATAACCCCAAGAGCATGATTTTTGAGCGGTTAAATGCAATTTGTATTAAAGTCGCGGCAAAAGACTTGCCATTGTCATAAGCAAAGGTATAATTCCCAGCACTTAGAGACAGCCAGTTGTTTTGATTGCTTCTAAGTGCATATTTGATATGCCAGTGTGGTGAAATCGGTAGACACAGGGGATTCAAAATCCCCCGCCCTTAAAAGCGTGCCAGTTCGAGTCTGGCCACTGGTACCAAATCCTTCTGATGAAGGAACTAAAACCGACCTAGAGTCGGTTTTTTTGTGCCTGAAATTTGGTTTTCGAACGGTGCTCTAGGTTGAGCTAGTGGGATTCAGCGATATCCATTTGCGTCATAGTCACTCCTTTGATTTGTGCATAAATCGCTTTGCCATGAGTGAGTTGCAGTTCGTCGCAGGCCCAAGGGGTGATGTTGGCCCAAAGTTCATCACGGCCTAGGGCGATTTTTAATTGGATTTGCTCGCCGTTATCACTGAGGTATAACTCTTTAATTTCTCCCTTTAGCAGGTTACGTATACTTGAGCCTTTGGGGAGCTCAGTGCAAACCGAGACATGATTTGCCTGAATACGCACTTTGAGTTTCTTTGCCGTTTCAGCCAGGTAGCCACTTACCCACAAATAGTTTCCATCATCCATCACGAGTCGAGTCATGGGGTAGTCGGGATGTCTGTCGGCGACCTTTGCACTGAGGAGTGAGCTGAGTTCCTGCAATGGCACCCAAGGGCGCATTTGCTCGCTATTCCACACTTCACTTAAGGCCCCTTGGGCGATCAATTTTCCCTGATGCAGCACCAGCATATAATCCGCCAGTTGTAAGATCTCATCTAAGCTGTGGCTCACATACACTATCGGCAGTTTTAGTTCCTGCGATAAGGTTTGCAGGTAGGGCAGTAACTCGCGTTTACGGGGTAAATCGAGTGATGCCAGCGGCTCATCCATCAGCAGCATGTCAGGTGATGTCAGCAGGGCACGGCCAATGGCAACCCGTTGTTTTTCACCGCCAGATAGCGTGCTGGGATAACGACTGAGGAGTTTTTCAATCCCTAGTAGTTGCACAATTCTATCGAACAAGACTGGGTTAGCTGTACGCATACCATAGTTGAGATTGCCCTTCACGCTATAGTGCGGGAACAGTCGTGCTTCTTGAAATACATAGCCAATTTGGCGCTTCTCTGGGGGAAGGTTCACTTTGCCTTGTTGATAAAGCAGTTTGTCGCCGAGGCGGATTTCACCGCTATCTGGGGTTGAAAGCCCACCGAGTAGGTTCACTAGTGAGGTCTTACCCGCACCCGAACGGCCAAAAACGGCTGTCACGCCTTGCAATGGCAATTGGGTATCGACTTTCAGTTGCAGTTGTCCGAGTCGTTTTTCAATATTGATTGTTAACATACGCTTGCCGTCCTCTGCAGGGCTTTTTTACTCAGCCATTGGGAGGCAAGTAAAGACGCGAGTGCGATAACGATCGATATAATGCACAGACGCATGGCCTGATATTCGGCTCCCGGAGTTTCAATAAAAGAGTACATGGCGAGCGGAATCGTACGGGTTTCACCTGGGATATTAGAAACGAAGGTAATAGTCGAGCCAAATTCCCCTAGGCTGCGGGCAAAGGCGATAATCATGCCTGACACTATCCCTGGAGAGGTGAGTGGCAGTGTGATGGTGAGAAATACTCGCCATCGACTGCTACCTAAAGTGCGTGCGGCCTGCTCGAGTCGAATATCAACGGTTTCAAAGGATTGGCGTATGGATCTGACCATCAGCGGGAATGACACTATCGCCGCCGCGAGGGCCGCACCGCGCCAACTAAAGCTAAAACTGATACCAAACCAATTAAATAACCACTGGCCGATAAAACCTTGGCGGCCCATGCTGATCAGCAAGAGGTAACCCACTACCACGGGCGGTAACACCAGTGGTAGATGGAGCACACTGTCAAATATAGCCTTGCCAGGAAACTCGACCCTTGCCAGTAACCAAGCGCACAAAATACCCAAGGGTAAACTGGCGATAACGGCAACGGATGACACCTTTAAGCTGAGCAGCAGTGCGGCAATTTCATAGTCGCTCAAAAGAGAGCCACTTAGCAGAGAGCCGCTTAAAAATGAGCCGCTTAACAAAGAACCACTCAGCACCCTAATTCACTCCAAAGCCATATTTCTCAAACACATTTTTTGCGCTTGGGCCCTGCAGATACTCATTGAACGCTTTGGCGCTTGCGGTCGATTCTTGTTTGACTAAGGCGACAGGGTATTCAATTGGGCTGTAACTCGTTTCTGGGAAGGTGCCAACGATTTTGATCTTTTGAGCGACTTTCGCATCGGTTGAATACACTATGCCAAGCGGCGCTTCACCCTGTTCAACCAAAGCGAGGGCGGCACGGACATTGTTAGCACGGGCGAGTAAGGGCTCAGCGGCTTGCCATAGCTTGAGGTTTTCGAGGGCTTGCTTGGCATATTGTCCAGCAGGCACATGATCTGGATCGCCAACAGCCATACGACTGCCTTTTAATGCGGCTTTAATATCCCAATCGCCATTGAGCACGACTTCTGTAATGGGACTATTTTTCTCGGCAATCAAGACTAAGGTATTTTTTAACAAGGTTTTTCGGCTGTTAACATCGACCGCTTTAGCATCGACCAGATAATCCATCCACTTTTGATTCGCCGAGACAAACAGATCGGCTGGCGCACCATTGGCGACTTGTTTTGCCAGTGTTGAGGAAGAGGCGAAGGAGAATATCACCTTAGTATTGTGTTCTTTTTCATATTGCTGGCCGATTTCGTTAAGTGCATTGGTGAGCGATGCCGCTGCAAAAACAGTCACTTGCTCATTGTCTGCCGCAAAAATAGGGCTAGATGTCAGTACGATTGTGAATAACGAAGCCGTGGTAAAACGCAGTAATTGCTTAAGGTGAATGGATTTCATTGTGTTCCTCCGTGATAAAAAGTGATCGTTATATACCAATATATACATCGATTATTCAAGCCCTAAGCAATCAATTAGTGATCTGTGTGCGGTTTCTTGCTGATTAATGGTATTGATCTGCTGAAATATCTCGGCAATCTTATTGGTATCCTCAAGGTGATGAAGGACAATAGGACTCAAGTCAGACTTGGGTGCGGGATAAACGATGGATTTACATGCATTACTTACGCTTTACCTCGGGGATAAGCCCTTCGCCAATCCTAGGCGGATAAGACTGCTTGAGCAGGTCGCCAACACAGGCTCGATCAGCCAAGGCGCCAAGCTTGCGGGGATCAGTTATAAAGCGGCGTGGGACGCGATTAATGAGATGAACACCGCCATGCCCGAACCCGTAGTGTGTAGCGAAAAGGGCGGCAAAGGCGGTGGCGGCGCTAAACTCACCGAATTTGGCGAACGGTTGCTTAAGGTGTATTCCATCACCTCCCAAGTACAAGAAATGGCTTTGGCTGCCTTGCTCGATGAGTCCGTCGATATGCACAGTTTATTGGATGTGATGGCGCATTTCTCCCTCAACACCAGCGCCCGCAATCAGTTAACGGGGCGTATCAATAGCATTGATTCATTTGGATTAAATGATAACATCAGCGTGACTTTAGCGGGCGGACAACAGATTCAGATTTCAGTGACCCATTCGAGCTGCGAACGCTTGCAGTTAGCCCTGGATAAATCTGTGTTGTTACTGTTTAAAGCCCCCGCTGTACTGGCGACGACTCATGTCTGTGAAGTGGATGGGCAAAATTGCCTAAGCGGTCGTTTGCTGAGCGTGACTGAACTTGGCGATAAGGCCGAATTAGCCATAGATATTGATGGCAAAGACATCATCTATTCAGTGATGCCACTGACTCAAATGCAGGCGTTGGCTGTCGGCGAGCCATGTTTCGCCTGTTTTGATGCCACGCAGGTGATTCTTGCCAGCATGAATTAGTCGAATTGAATAATTAATTCGATTAATCATTGGGTTATTCACTGGGGATGGCCCGTAACTTGGCGTTATTGTTGTCAAAGTGAGTTGGTGGGGCTCTCTATTTATAAAGTAAGTCTTGGACTTATGGATAAATAACCTGAACTCGGGATAAGAAATGTTGAACTAATAGCCCTCCAAGTGATCGGATCTTTCGACCAAGAGAAACCCCATCACACCGGAGGGCCTATGCATAAATTAGTGGAAGTGTTTTGCGATGTCGATGATTTTTGCGCTGTTTTCATTCCAGAATGGGAAAAAACGCTGTTAACCGATGGTACACGCAAGCGTCAACGCCCTGGCCGTATGACGATGAGCGAAGTGATGACCATCATCATACTTTTTCAGATGTCCCACCACCGTGATTTCAAGAACTTCTACATCGGCTATCTGGCTCATTTCTACAAATCTGCTTTTCCTAATTTACTCAGCTATACCCGCTTTCTTGAGGTGATGCCCACTACTTTAGTGCCGCTTTGCAGCTACTTTGCCAGCCTCAAGAGTGACCCCACTGGCATTGAATTTATAGATTCAACCAGCATCAAAGTGTGTCATAACCTACGTATTCATCGCCATAAAACCTTGGCGGGACTGGCGTGCAGAGGTAAAGGCACCATGGGGTGGTTTTATGGCTTTAAGCTGCATTTGATTGTGAATCATCAAGGCGGAATCGTGGCGGCCAAAGTGACGCCTGCAAATGTACATGACACAAAACCGGTGAATGAGATGGTGCACAGTGACATGAATAAACTCTATGCAGATAAAGGGTATATCAGTAAAGCGCTGTCCAGTGAATTGCTGGATAAAGGCGTGAAGTTGGTGACGAACGTGCGTAAGAATATGAAAGCGAAGGCAATGTTGTTGTGGGATAGAGCGATGCTGTCGAGACGTTTCATCATAGAAACCATCAACGACCAGTTAAAAAATATCTCTCAAGTAGAGCACTCAAGACACTGCAACGCGCATGGTTTTATGCTGAATATGATTGCGGGACTCATTGCCTATCAATTGAAAGACAATAAGCCACAACTGAACCTCACTAACGGGGAGTTTAATGCGATTGCAGTTATGGCTCGTTAAACCGCTCTCAGGTTATATAGCAATCGCGTTGGAATGCAATATTCTTGTACCACAGAAGCAAGCCATATGGACGTCCATGGCGATAGTGGCTATTTACTGAAACTAATTATCTTTAGGTTCTTTGCGTATCGACTTAAATGGCGCTTTGATGTGAGAGAGTGCTTTTTTAAGCTTATTTTTAATATGGTTTTTCAGGCACTGTAAAATATAAAAAAAGGCGCTGGCACCTTTACAGATAACCAGCGCAAGAGTGGAAGCTTTTTAGTTAAGCGACTGAGGCTCTTAATAAACTGGCTTCATCAACCCGTTTATAGTTAAGCCATGCCTTGTGGTACAACTTATGTGATTCTTGACGTAATTGGGCAATCTGCGCGAGTTCAAACTCACTTAGTGAACGTTGTTGTTTACGAGCATTGGCCTCAATCCTCTGTACTTTTTCATATACCTTGTGTTCAGGACCATTTTTAATATCAGCGATATCCTGTAGGTGTAATTGCACTTCAGCAATCATGCCTGATTGGGGTAAGCGTACCAGTAGATTGAGATCGCGATAGCCGGAGGCTTTAGGTTCAGCAAAGCGGTTTTTTTGTTTCACAACTTGGGTGTGCTCATTCAAAGTTTGGTAGGCCTGCATCAGATCTTGAATGCTGTCGGTCACAATACTTGCCCTTGCAAGGTCGGTAATTTGGCTGGCATCACCGTTAAATTTTGTGGCCACTTTATCGGCAGCTCTTTGGTAACTCTTTACTGGCGGAACAATCACTTGTGCCTGTGAATAATGGGCAATCTTGGTGAGTAATTGGGCGAGTTCAGCTTGTGCATCATAGGCTTGGTGATGGAGCACGGATAAGTCATTCGAGGATTGATGAGGCGCATCGAAGGTCTGACTGCTGAGTGCATATAGACCTTGTAGGTCATGGCTTGATGCCTGTCTTGCACTGTAATTACCACGTTCTGCTTTACTGTCACTAATGTCGAGAGGATTTGCTACACCAGCGCGGCTTGATAATAAGAGTAGAAAAATAAAAAAAGTACGAAATAACTTAGTCATGCGGCCTACTTCCTTATGGGTGAGTTATTCAGGTCACGCACCCACCATAGGCTTCTATTGCTTAATTAAAGCTGAACCAACCATGAAGACTTGTTCATCTTGCGCATGGGGTCACATTCATAACTCAGTGGTTTAAGGAAATAAAAATGGCGCCACCTTTAACAGTGAGCGCCATTGTTGGCCAGCTTATGCCGCTGAACAGTGATTTAAATTTGGCTTACCAAATTTTTACGCGTTTCTCTGGTGCGATATACATGGCATCGCCAGGTTTTACATCATACGTAGTGTAGAACTCAGGCATGTTAGATAGTGCACCCAGTGCGCGGAATTCCGCAGGTGAGTGTGGATCGGTCGCTACGCGGTTACGCATGGCTTCTTCTTTGGCTTTTGCGCGCCAAATTTGCGTGAAGCCGATGAAGAAACGTTGATCGCCAGTTAAGCCATCGATAACGGGTGCATCTTTACCGTTAAGCGATTTCTTATAAGCACGATAAGCGATAGTCACACCTGACAAGTCACCAATGTTTTCGCCTAAGGTTAAGCTGCCGTTGACATGCAGATCATCAAACACTGCGTAACCATCGTACTGTGCGATTAGCGCTTTGCCGCGAGCAGAGAACTCTTTCAAGTCTTGCTCTGTCCACCAATCACGCATATTGCCTTCGCCATCGAATTTAGCGCCTTGGTCGTCAAAACCATGGCCCATTTCGTGGCCGATTACCGCACCAATACCACCGTAGTTGACTGCATCGTCAGCTGCCAAATTGAAGAAGGGTGGTTGCAGAATGGCAGCAGGGAACACGATTTCATTCATGGTTGGGTTGTAGTAAGCGTTAACCGTTTGTGGCGTCATGTGCCATTCGTCTTTATCGATTGGCGCGCCCAGTTTGGCTAATGATTTAGCATGTTCAACTTCGCTGGCACGCATAGCGTTACCGACTAAGTCGTCTGCCTTGATGGTCAGCTTACTGTAATCTTCCCATTTGTTCGGGTAACCGATTTTCGGGTTGAATTTTGCTAATTTATCCGCCGCAGCCACTTTAGTGCTGTCGCTCATCCAAGTTAATTCTTTGATGCTGTCGCCGTAAGCACCACGCAGGTTTTCAACCAGTGCTTGCATACGGTCTTTGGCTTCTGGAGTGAAGTGACGTTTGACATACACTTTACCCACAACTTCACCAAGAACGCCATTGACGGCTGCAACGCCACGCTTCCAACGAGGTTCTTGTTCTTCTTGACCATTTAAGGTTTTAGAGAAGAAAGCGAAGTTTTCATTGTCTAACGCTTCACTTAGATTGCTCGCCGCGTGCGTCAGCACTTGCCATTGCATATAGGTTTTCCAAGTGGCTAACTCAGTCGTTTTTAAAACTTCGTTTAACCCTTGGATATAGCTAGGTTGGTTAACTATGATATCGGTTTGCTTGTCAGCGCCAAGAGCGGCTAAGTAGCCTGCCCAATCGATATCCGGTGCCAGTGTTGGCAGATCTTTGACTTGATATAGATTGTAGGTCTTAGTGCTGTCGCGGTTTTCAACCACATCCCAGTGCTTGGCAGCAATGGCCGTTTCTAAGGCTAAAATAGCTTCAGCACTGGCTTTAGGGTTAGCAAGACCCGCAAGGGTAAACATTTTTTCGATATGAGCGACATATGCCTTACGGATATTAACGAAGCGTTCGGATTCGTTAAAGTAGTAGTCTTTCTCTGGCAGGCTTAGGCCATATTGATAGAGATGCGTTGCGTAACGGCTAGAGTTTTTCGCATCGATATCGATATAAAATGCTATTGGGGTACCCGCGCCAGCGATTTGGCTGTGGGCGAAGTACTTCACTAATTCATTCTTATCTTTTAAGGCATTAATAGCATCAAATTCGCCTTGGATTGGTGTGACTCCCAGCTTATTGAGTGTCTCTGTATCCATAAATGAACGATATAAATCGGCCACTTTTTGCTCGTCTGTACCAGCGGCGAGATTGGGCGTTGCAGCCACTTCTTCGATAATAGCTTTTACGTCGTCACGTGATTTTTCACGTAAATCGTAGAAAGCGCCAATGCTAGTGCGATCGGATGGGATCTCAGTGTTTTTTAGCCAAGTGCCGTTAACGTATTTATAGAAATCGTCTTGTGGACGAATCGCTTTATCAAAATTAGCAAATTCAATTCCAGAACCTAGTGCTTGAGTCACTGCCGCTGCGGTGGCTGTTTTAGCAGTTTCAGGTGCTTTAACTTCGGCAGCCTTGTCATTACAGGCAGTCAGGCCTGCGATAAGTGAGGCACACAGTCCCCCAATGAGTACTTTTCTCATGTTGTTTCCTTCGAGTTTATTATTGTGCCCATTATTGGGGCTGTTATTTTGGCAAAATGGGATTGCTTCAGGCGCAATGAACTATGTTAATGCCTTACTAGGAATCGAAACAAGATCATTACACTGTTTATCGTGGATTTATCTTGAGTGATATGTAACTAAAGGTTACCAGTGAGCATATTTAAGTCAGTAGCTGCAAAGTTACCGTATGCAGGCCTTTTCAGGTAAGTGAGCACTTCGATTTATCATTTTAAAATAGGGTTAATTCAGTTGCCTAATTAGTTTTGCAGGGTTACCTGCAACCACTGTTTTGGCTGCGACATTTTTAGTTACTACGGCGCCAGCACCAATGACGGCATCATCACCAATATTGATTCCTGGCATTATGATTGCGCCGCCGCCAATCCATACCCGTTTACCGATGTGAATCGCTTTAGCGGTTTCCAAACCTGAGCAACGTAGCTCGGCATCAAGTGGGTGACTTGAGGTATAAAACTGTACATTGGGGCCAATCATAGTCTGTTCATCAATAAAAATGGGGGCATTATCCTGCAAGGTGACATTCACATTGATGAACACTCTGTCAGCAAGAGTCAGATTGATGCCATAACTGATAAAAATCGGCGTGGAGATAGTTGCGACTGGCGATTTAAGGGGCAGAAGTTGTTGGCAGAGTTGGACGTACTCAGTGCTATTTTGAGCAATCGTTTGATTTAATTGTCGATTCAGTCGCTGCTGTTGTGTTCTTAAACTTAAGAGTTCGCTGTTAAGACAATCATATTCTTGGCCTGTGATCATCTTTTGGAATTCAGTCATAGCATCTTTCCCTATGGTGATTGCTGTCAATGCGTAAGGGCTAATATAGAAACACAGCTCGCGTTGAGCAGCAATTCTTTGCCCTTTGAACGGGTCGGCTTCATAATACGGCAGTTTTCTTTATTGAAGTTGAGTATTAACGTGCGTTTAGACAAATTTATCTGTGAGAGTACCTCACTGACTCGCTCATTAGCGAAAAAAGCCCTGCATCGCGGTGATATTACTTGTGATGGTTTAGTCGTTAAAGACTCGGGTTTTAAAGTGACTGAAGGTATGTGTGTTTGCCTTGAAGGCGAGCCGATTGTCTTAGTGGGCGAGCGTTATTTAATGCTTAACAAACCGGTAGACACTATTTGCTCGACGATAGATGAAACCTACCCTTCGGTATTGAGCTTAGTGGATGTGCCTAAGCCAGAAACTCTGCACATTGCTGGTCGTTTAGATGCTGACACTACAGGACTCGTGTTGATTACCAGTGATGGCCAATGGTCGCATAAGATCACCTCACCGAAGAAAGAATGTGGCAAACGCTATTTAGTGCAACTCGATGAGCCAGTGGATGCTAGTTTGATTGCGGTATTTGCCGCTGGCGTTGAATTGCGCGGTGAAGATGGTCTAACTAAGCCGGCGTTACTGGAGATTATTGATCCACAATTAGTGCGATTAACCATCACCGAAGGTAAGTATCATCAAGTGAAGCGTATGTTTGCCGCTGTGGGCAATCATGTGCAAGGGTTGCATCGTGAAAGTGTAGGGCAAATTGAATTAGACCCCTCCTTAGCACTGGGTGAATGGCGATATTTGACGCCTGAAGAGATAGCTTCAGTCTGATGACTTTGATATAAAAAATGCCGCCCGAGTTTTACTTTGGCGGCATTTTTATTTGTGCTAAATAGCTTTTATTACTGTTTCTTTAAAATCAGATGACCGCTGATGGTATTCATCTTCACGTTGGCTGCACCAGAGCCTGTTTGGAATGATAACTCTGTGCTTGGTACATATTTTTGTTTTTGCGGTACATCTTGGGTTAAACCGTTGTTGATTTTTCCACCAGGACCACCATCTAAGTTGAAGCTGGCATCGGGAACATCATTAAAGATCACGGTAATATCGCCACTCACACTTTCAAAATTTGCTTTGTTGAAGTTTTTAGCGAGTGATACTTGTGAATCTCCGCTGACGGTTCTGAGCTCGATTTCCTTGGTGACGCTAAAGTTAGCATTCACTTCACCTGAGACTTGTTCAATCGTGACTTTTTCTGCTTGAGTGTGGCTTTTTAAGTCACCGCTAACGAGGCGATAATTCATTTCTCCTTTACTGTCAGTGTCCTGAATCGTGCCGGATACGGTTTCTAATTTGATTTTTCCATCAAGTGCTTTGGTCGTGATATCACCAGAGACTGTATGTAACTCAGGTTTACCACTTAAGTTGTTGGCGTTGATATTGCCGCTTACCGTATTCAAATCCAGTTCACCTTGAGTTTCGGCAACTTGCAGATTGGCAGAGATGGTATCTGCACTGAGTTTAACCGTTTTTGGGACTTTAATGGTGAGCTGTGATCCTTTGTCATTATTGCCATTATAGTGGCGAGGCATTTTGTCTTCGATATTGAGACTATTTCCCTGTTGCTCAAACACAAAGCCTTCGCTCAATTCATCTAATGTGCCAGTGACACTCACTTCACTCTTATCCCATGTTTGAATGGTCACATCACCGCGTTGGACTTTGATCTGCAGTTGAGTGTCGCTGCTGACACTTAACTGTTTATCAACGCTTTGTGCTGCTAACACATTGCCCATTAAGCCTAAACAGAGTGTCGAAACCAATAGGCTAGCTTTAGTGAGATTGAGGTTACTCATAGGGTGTTTCCTTGTGTCGAGTTTCTAATGGGTAATTTTTGGCCCTGTTGTAATAGGTCGAGCTCACGCTGCTGCACCCAAAGCCACAGTTGCCAAAGTTGTTTATCGGTTGGATTCGCTTGTAAAGCTTGGTAAATCTGTGTTGCCGCGAGCCTTAGCTCAGTTAAACCTTGCTCAACGGGTGCGCTGAAGCTGCTCGTTTGCCACATTAGCGCATTTGGCGCCTGTTCTAGGTTGTCCACTTGCGCTTGGTGTGATGTTGCAATTTGGGTGAGTAATAAATGTAAGGCCGCATCCCCTGGTTGCTCTGGCATAGCTTGGTTCTGGGCAAGCTCTGTCTGCTGCATTATGAATGAGTTGAAATAGGGCAATTGGGTATATCCCAATGCCGCTAGAATAATAAACGAAGCCGCTATCGCCCAAGCGTGACTCTTCTGGGATTTGTACGTTTGGGGTATCAGCGTTTTATCCATGCGTTTTTCAATGCCTTGCCACAGATCATGTGTAGGCGACATCTCTTTGGGCGCGCTATTAATCAATTGCTCAAGCTGTTGTTCACGGGAAAGCGGCGTTAACGTCATTACAGCATCTCCTGTAGTAGTTGCTTAGCTCTATGGTATTGGGTCTTACTGGTGCCGACGGCAATGCCAAGTAAGTCAGCGATTTCATCATGTTGATAACCTTCGATTGCACAGAGTACGAAAACCATGCGAGCGCGTTCTGGCAGTTTGAAAATTAACTTATCTAATCCGCTATAGCTGCTATCAGAGCTTAAGGGTTCAGTTTCTTGTTCCAGCGGAATAAATCGTGACCAAAAGGACTTTTGTTTACGAATGCTGCTCAATGCTTGATTGACACAAATACTGTGTAACCAAGTGGAAAACTGACTCTCACCTCGAAATTGTGGCAACTTCTGCCACACTAAAATAAAACACTCTTGGGTTATTTCTTCAGCCATAGCGCTATGGCCGCAAAGGCGCAGTGATAGGGCGTAAATACGTTGGTAATGGCTTTGATACAGCAACTTGAAGGCAGTTCTGTCTCCTTGGCTCGCTAAGGTGACCAGTTCAAAGTCAGACATTGAGCCATTGAGTGGGAGTATCCCTGCTGTCACTGTCATTCCCTGCCATAATTATTAAGTGTTGTAGTTTTGACGCACTGAATGCAGCAAAAGGTTTGGAGTCGTAAAAAATATATTTTATTAAGATTCATTATTCAGCGTAACATTTTTGTAATCTGTAGTAGAATCCGCGCGAAATTTACAGTTAAGCTTATGAAGTTATTCATTTTATACCAAGTGGTATTGTAATGTTTTTATCGGCGTTTAAACGGTATCGTTACCAAGGTTAACACGCATTACTTTGTAAAATATGCCGACAGTATCTTGATGAACTAAGCTAGAAATAATGAGGTGCTTTCGATATGTGAGCTTTTAATCAACAAGCTATCAGAGTATTTGATATGAACTTTTCATGTATTGCTACACTGGCGCTGTTAAAGGCTTAATTTGCAGCTATCTTTTTAAGATAGGTTATTTATTCGGGGACTTTCTATGCTAATCCGCTCAAAGTTGTTACTCAGCGCAGCTGTGTCTATTTCGGCATTAATTGCCATGTTTGGATTACAACTCTATTCAAATTCGGTGAAATCGGAACTTTCTAACGCGGCTCAAAGTGTGCTTGAGTTAGAGCGCGATGTTTTGATGCTGCGTAAAAACGAAAAGGATTTCTTCGCTCGTAAGGATTTAAAATATGTCGAGCTGCATAAGCAAAGCTACATGGCAATCGACAGTATTGTCCCCGAGTTAGAGAGAGTGTTTAAAGACTACGGTATGTCGACGGCATCGCTTGAAAGTTTCGACAGTAATTTAAATCAGTATCAAGCCGCTTTCTCTGAAGTGGTGTTACTACAGCAGGAAATTGGCTTAACACCTAAAACAGGTTTGTACGGCACATTGCGAACTGCGGTACATAATGTTGAAACGTTACTGAAGGAATTTGATCAGCCCGCACTCGAAGTGGCTATGCTACAACTTAGGCGTAACGAAAAGGATTTTATGCTACGTCGTGAGTTAAGTTATGTTGAAACCTTCGATACCAATATTGGTAAGTTTAATGACAAGCTCCATGCTTCGAGTTTGGATCTTGATACTCAACGGAAAATTGAAGAGCTTATTACTCAGTATCAGAAAGATTTCAAAAGCTTAATTAATAAGGAGCAGCAGCTTGGTTTGACAGAGAAGGATGGCACTATGGCGCGTCTTATCGCTGCTAACCTAGAAACTGAAAGTAGTGCGAATGACTTACATAACCTAGCGCTTAAGGCCATTGATGATGCTGAGAGTAGTAGTGTTAATGTCGGTATTACTGTGTTTATCTTTATTGCGTTACTACTATCAATCATTACCTACTTGATTATCCGCAGTATTATCGCGCCTGTTGAGCGTATCACTCAGATCATTTCTCGCATTGAGGTGAGTAAAGATCTGACATTGAGGTGTGATGCTTCTACCCAAGATGAACTCGGTGAAATTGCACAGCATTTCAATAGCATGGTGAGTAGCTTCCAACAGCTGATTGAGCAAGTGATTGAGTCGGTCGCAACGATTAACACTTCCTGTAAACGTGTTTCAGAAAATGCCATGCTCGCCTCCGAAGGTGTGGGTCAACAACTTAATGAGACCGACATGGTCGCAACAGCAATCACTGAGATGGGCGCAACGATTGAGGAAATCGCTAAAACAACCGAATTAGCGGCATCAAAAGCGGGTCAGACCCACGATAATGCTCAAAGTGGTCAATTAGAGGTTGAGCAAACGATACATAAAATCCAGTCACTTGCTGAGCAGCTAAATAGCTCAGCAGCGGTCGTTAATGAATTGGAACGTGACAGCGAGACTATCGGTAGCGTGTTAGATGTGATCCGCGGCATTGCTGAGCAGACTAACCTTTTAGCCTTGAATGCCGCGATTGAAGCGGCGCGTGCGGGTGAGCAGGGCCGTGGTTTTGCTGTGGTTGCCGATGAAGTGCGTAACTTAGCGATGCGGACGCAATCGTCAACCCAAGAGATTGCTAACATCATTCAGACCTTACAGACGCGGACTCGCTCGATTGTGCAATTGATGGAATCGAGCCAAAAACAAGGTGTTGAGAGTGCGGAGCAAGCGGCAAGTGCTGGTGCCTTACTTAAGCTTATCAATACAGATGTGCGTAACATCATGGATATGAGTACTCAAATTGCTGCGGCGATTGAAGAGCAAAGCATGGTGGCGGCCGAAGTGAATAAGAACGTGGTAGTGATCCGCGATATCGCCGAGGAATCCTCCCATGCGGCAGATGCAAATGCGTCGGCATCGGATGAGCTGAAAGCGCAGGCTGAATTCTTATTCCGTGCGGTGAGTAATTTTAAAATCTAATGCGTAGAAGCCAGTTTACATCTGATGATCAGAAGCTGGCTTAAAAAATACACTAACAAAAACGCACTCCGAGGAGTGCGTTTTTATGTCTGAGTGATTAGCTCTGCAGCTTAGTGATTCGTTAAAACAGTAAGCTGTGCATTGGAACCACTCAGATTAGTCAGAACGTTCAGTAACAGAACTATTAGTGACGGAACATGGCAGAAATAGACTCTTCGTTGCTTACGCGACGAATTGCCTCAGCCAGTACCGCAGACATAGTTAACTGAGTCACTTTAGCCACTTTCAACATTTCTGGGCTTAAAGGAACTGTGTCAGTCACAATCACTTCATCAATCACTGAGTTAGCGATATTTTCAGCCGCTTTGCCAGAGAACACTGGGTGAGTTGCGTAAGCAAATACGCGGTTCGCACCATGTTCTTTTAAGGCTTCAGCCGCTTTACACAGAGTGCCGCCTGTGTCGATCATATCGTCAACGATAATGCAGTCACGACCTTGAACATCACCAATGATGTGCATAACTTGCGCAACGTTCGCTTGTGGGCGACGTTTATCAATGATCGCTAAATCAGAATCATCCAACAGTTTTGCTACTGCGCGAGCGCGAACAACACCACCGATGTCTGGAGAAACAACGACTGGATTATCTAAGTTCTTCGCTAACATATCTTCTAGCAGCACTGGGCTACCGAATACGTTATCAACGGGAACGTCGAAGAAACCTTGGATTTGCTCAGCGTGCAGGTCACAGGTCAGAACGCGGTCAACACCCACGCTAGACAGGAAATCGGCAACCACTTTTGCAGTAATAGGTACACGGGCGCTACGAACGCGACGGTCTTGACGTGCATAACCAAAGTAAGGAATAACAGCTGTGATACGGCCAGCAGATGCACGGCGTAGCGCGTCAACCATCACGATGAGTTCCATCAGGTTGTCGTTTGTCGGCGCACAAGTGGATTGGATGATGAACACATCGGCCCCACGTACATTTTCGTTAATTTGGACACTGATTTCACCATCGCTGAAACGACCAACCACTGCGTCTCCGAGTTTGCAAAATAGACGATCGGCTATCTTTTTAGCGAGACTGGGGGTGGCGTTCCCAGCAAAGAGCTTGATGTCGGGCACTGTATGAACCTCAGGCGTTTGCTTTATATTTTAGTGGCTAGAGTAACGACGATGTAGGGACGGGAGGAACCCGAGGCGTTATCGTTAAGTGGTTACTCTAGAAGAAAGTAGTTTAAGGGTGACTGAGTCGCGTGATGAGCGGCGAAAGATTCATCCCTTGTGCAACAAATCCTTGCATTTCAGACGGTAATTTCGCCAAGGCTGCGAGAGCTTGTTGCTTTTGTGTGAATTCCCCGAACACGCATGCGCCTGTTCCTGTCATTCTCGACGGCGCATATTCTAGCAGCCAGCCTAATGCCTTGGCAACTTGAGGGTATTTAGAAACGACTAGTTTTTGACAATCATTTGCCCAAGGTTGGTTCATTAAGGTATCTATGGCCAGTTTCGGGGTATCACGTGGTAAAAGTGGATCTTGGAATACTTCAGCGGTGGATACATGGGCATCGGGTGCGATGATTAAGTACCAAAGCTCACTCGGATTTACCGCTTGTAAGCGTTCACCTACACCTTCGGCAAAAGCGGCGAAACCATGAATAAAAACAGGAATATCGGCACCAAGTTTAAGGCCGATTTTAGCCAGTTCTTCGGTCGATAATTGGGTGTTCCATAATGTGTTCAGTGCCACTAAGGTGGTGGCAGCATCTGACGAGCCGCCACCTAAACCTCCGCCCATGGGTAGACGTTTATCCAACCAGATTTCGGCGCCGCCAGTAAAGCCTGTGGTTTGTTGTAATGATTTTGCGGCTCGCAGAATTAAGTTATCGCTATCGGCGACAACATTAGAGATATTGGAGTGCAAAATCAGTTCTGCGGTTTCAGTGACCTTAAAATCGAGCATGTCGCAGCAATCGATAAACTGAAACAAGGTTTGCAGTTCGTGGTAACCGTCGGCGCGGCGGCCATTAATGTGTAAAAACAAGTTGAGCTTGGCTGGCGCAGGCCAATTGCGGGAAATTGCAGCGGGCATGTTAAGGTTGTTCTCCGACTAAGATCGCGGGCTTGCCAAGAGCTTGCCATTGATTCAGTTGTAGTTTGAGTTGTAAGTCACCACGCTCAAGCTTTAATTGATGGGGCACGTTGGCGCCGCTCTGGGATTGCCAACTTAAAAATGTGACCTGCCAAGGCGGTGGGGTTTGAGTGTTCGTGAGCTGTTTGGGTTTGCCTTGGCTATCGCTTTCCAGTACTTGGTCATTCGGGCCAACTTGGCCGGTGATCCATAAAGGTAAATCGGCCAAGGGGATGGACCAACCGCTGACGCGCTCGAGTAAACGCTGGGCATTATCGTCGCGAAAATCTTTGCCATCGATATGTAAATGGGCAGAGTTTGAGGTTGAATTAAGCGTCAACACCGTTGTACCTAGCATAGTCGTGAGTGTGAGTTCATCGCGATCTTCACTGTGGCGCCAGTAGATATTGGCACTGAGTTTATCGTCGGGAGTTTTTATCGCTAGTTTTCCCTGTAATTCCCAAGCTTTGGCTTGGCGCGCATCATTGACTGTGATTGGGCTTAAGTCAGTCATCGGCGGCAAAGTTTCACACCCCGCCAGTAAGAGTAGGGCGCTTAAGGTAAAACAAGAGAAAATGGTTTTTGTGAGGCGCTTCAAATTATTCATCTATGACTGATATACCAAAGTCCTTATGATACGAGGGCTTGGAAAGAATACCAATGCCAAACGTAAAATTTCCATCGGCGGTCACTTAGATTTGCTCCCTTGGGACAAATTTTGCCTTACCTATTATTGATAGAAAATTTAGGTAAGAAGTTAGACCTTTATTCGGTTTTGTTAAGCGTATTCTGTTTTTAGTTGGGCCAATTCAGTAGAATGCCCTTATTAAGAGAGTCGCCAAGAATCTAGAAAGAGTCAGATGAGCCTTGTAGCAATCGGTATTAACCATAAAACAGCCACGGTAGACCTGCGTGAGAAAGTTGCCTTCTCTCCGGACAAAATTCATGATGCTATGAAGAGTCTGGCCAGTCGTACACGCTCGGGTGAAGCCGTTATTGTCTCAACCTGTAATCGCACTGAGTTGTATTGCAACAACGGCGATGAGGCCGACATTATTGCGTGGCTTGAAGAATATCACGGCCTAGATCATGAGGATGTAGCACCTTGTCTCTATAACTATCATGGTCAAGATGCCGTCAGGCATTTGATGCGCGTAGCCTCTGGGCTCGATTCTTTGATCCTTGGTGAGCCGCAGATTCTCGGTCAAGTAAAGCAAGCGTTCGTTAAGGCCAAAGAGGCTGGTACGGTTGCACTAACCATAGATAGACTCTTTCAGAACACTTTTTCAGTCGCTAAGAAAGTCCGCACTGACACTGAAATTGGCGCCGCCGCAGTTTCTGTGGCATTTGCCGCGGTAAGCATGGCGAAACATATTTTCTCATCGATATCGACCACTAAAGTACTGTTGATTGGCGCAGGTGAAACCATAGAACTGGTTGCTAAGCATCTTAAAGATAACGGCGTGGCTTCAATGGTCGTAGCAAATCGGACGTTAGAACGTGCCCAAGGCATGTGCGAGGAGTTTGGCGCAACAGCAATTACACTGGCGCAGATACCAGATTATCTCCCAAAAGCCGATATCGTGATATCCTCTACCGCCAGCCCTCTGCCTATCCTAGGTAAAGGCATGGTCGAAAAAGCGCTAAAGCAGCGTCGCCATCAACCTATGTTATTGGTTGATATAGCAGTTCCCCGGGATATTGAGCCGGAAGTCGCCGATTTGGATGACGCGTTTCTGTATACAGTGGACGACCTGCATAGCATTATTGAACAGAATATGGCTTCTCGAAAAGAAGCCGCCGAGCAAGCTGAAGTAATTACTGAAGAACAATCTTTCCTATTTATGGATTGGATCCGTTCTTTAGAGTCGGTCGACAGTATTCGCGAGTATCGCAGCCAGAGCATGGCGGTAAAAGATGAGTTAGTGGAACGCGCCTTGAATAAATTAGCCCAGGGCTCAGACACTGAGCAGGTATTGATTGAACTAGCCAATCGCCTGACCAACAAACTTATCCACGCACCGACACAGGCCCTCACGGCAGCGAGTCGTCAGGGCGATTTGAATACTCTCGGTCAGTTAAGATCAGCGCTTGGATTAGATAAAAACTAAGGTTAGCGAGTTAAATGAAGGAATCCGTTATCCGCAAGCTGGAAGGCTTGCTCGAGCGCAATGAAGAAGTCATGGCTTTGCTGGGTGATGCTAGCGTCATTTCTGATCAAGACAGGTTTCGTGCGTTATCGAAAGAATATGCCCAGTTAGAAGACGTTGTTGCTGGCTTTAAAGCCTATCAGCAAGCGCAGGCCGATCTCGATTCTGCCAAAGAAATGCTGGAAGAAGACGATGCTGAAATGCGTGAAATGGCGCAGGAAGAGATGAAAGCCGCTAAGGCCAAACTCGAGCAGCTCGAAGACGAATTGCAAATTCTATTATTGCCAAAAGATCCTGACGACGATAAAAACGCCTTCGTTGAGATCCGCGCTGGTGCTGGCGGCGATGAAGCGGCTATTTTCGCCGGTGATTTATTCCGCATGTACAGCCGTTATGCTGAAGCAAATCGCTGGCAGATCGAAATCATGAGCTGTAACGAAGGCGAACATGGTGGCTTCAAAGAAGTGATCATGAAGGTCAGTGGTGACGGCGTATACGGCAAACTTAAGTTTGAATCCGGCGGCCACCGTGTACAGCGTGTGCCAGAAACCGAATCCCAAGGACGTGTGCATACTTCAGCGGTTACTGTTGTGGTACTTCACGAAGTGCCTGAAGCGGAAGCGATTTCAATCAACCCAGCCGATCTGAAAGTTGATACCTATCGTTCATCGGGCGCGGGTGGTCAGCACGTTAACAAAACTGACTCAGCTATTCGAATCACCCATATTCCTACTGGGATCGTGGTGGAATGCCAAGATCAACGTTCGCAACACAAGAACCGTGCCCAAGCCATGAGTGTACTGGCCGCACGTATTCAAGCTGTTGAAGACGAAAAACGCCGCAGCGCCGAAGAATCGACCCGTCGTAGTCTGGTTGCCAGTGGCGATCGCTCCGAACGTGTACGTACTTACAACTTCCCGCAAGGCCGCGTGAGCGAACACCGCATCAACTTGACCTTATATCGCTTGAACGAAGTGATGGAAGGCGATCTCGATGCTATTTTATTGCCTCTGATGCAAGAGCATCAAGCCGATCAGTTAGCCGCACTGGCTGACGAGCAGGGGTAATTTTGTCAGATCAATCTAGCATAGCCGAAGCCCTGCAATGGGCTTATGTGCAGTTAGCATCAACCTCTGAATCCGCTCATTTGGATGCAGAGGTTTTGTTGTTATATTGCCTCAATAAAAGCCGCAGCTATTTGTATACTTGGCCTGAAAAATCCCTAACGGTTGAACAGTGGAAACGCTTCCAGCAAATGGTACAGAAACGCCAAAAAGGCGTACCTGTGGCACATATTGTCGGTGAGCGCGAATTTTGGTCGTTGCCTTTTATCGTCAACGACACCACTTTGATCCCGCGTCCTGATACTGAAATTTTGGTCGAAACCGCCTTGAACATGCCGCTTTCCACCTACGCCAAAGTGCTCGATTTAGGCACTGGCACTGGGGCAATTGCGCTGGCGTTGGCGTCTGAGCGTGAGTCATGGCAAATCACCGCGGTCGATAAAGTCGATGATGCCGTGGCTTTGGCTATCGCGAACCGCGAGAACTTAAAGCTGCCACAGGTCGAAATTCTCCAGAGTGACTGGTTCAGTGCCGTAAAGTCGCGGGACTTTGATTTAATCGTCTCAAATCCGCCCTATATTGATGAAGCTGACGAACACTTACACCAAGGTGACGTGCGTTTCGAGC
Organism: Shewanella sp. SM95; assembly: GCF_025653595.1. Lineage (NCBI taxonomy): Bacteria > Pseudomonadati > Pseudomonadota > Gammaproteobacteria > Alteromonadales > Shewanellaceae > Shewanella > Shewanella sp. SM95. The sequence goes on along the minus strand of NZ_JAKKSE010000006.1, from coordinate 145,037 downwards.
CCCAAAGCGCGTTAACCGCCGCCGAGGAAGGCTTTGCCGATCTTTATTATATTGCCAACACTGCCCGAGATTACTTAAAGCCTAACGGCTATATCCTGCTCGAACATGGTTTTGAGCAGGCTGTGAAACTCAGAGCTAAGCTTATTGAACTGGGCTATGAGAATGTCGCCACAGTGCGAGACTTTGGCAGTAATGACAGATGCACTATGGGCAAATGGGCGGAGTAATAACTCTGCTTTAAGTGAAGATATTTACCCAGTTATACCGATTTATCGAACGCCATTGGTTATTGCCAATGGCGTTTTTGTTTTCGATAGGGCGACCTTAAGTTGGTGTAAGGTGAAGATCCTAAACCTTAAACATCACAACACTTTTACCATAAAAAATTTACTGCCGGTTTCTGGATAGGCTTGTTGTATCCACTGCACGCGATAGTCGTGGCGCTCATAAAAGGGCTTAGCTTGAAAATCTAAGGTATCGAGTAGGGCAAATTGGCAGCCGCGCTCCTTTGCTTGGCTTTCTGCGGCTAATAATAAGCGCGTGCCGATACTTTGGTGTCTTAAAGAATCATTGACCCACAGATAGTCGATTAACAACCAATTGCCGAAGGTTTTACCGCTGATCCCTGCTAACAGTTTACCTTCGGAGTCCTGTAGTTTGAGTCCGAGATTTTTACGGCTAAGCCCCTGCCATTGGACTTGGTTGAACTCGACAATTTTTTGTTTTACAGCGTCGGCGAACTCGGTTGATTCATCATTAATTAAGCTTAAATTCATCGTCACTTCTCGTTTGATTTTTTATGATGTTAGCTCTGAATATCTAGGCTGATAGGCATTGGTATGCCGCCAAGGATTAGGGTAAACTAGCGCCTTTGTCACTGGCCATAAGTATCGTAATGGAAACTTTTTACAGTCTATATCCTGCGGTTAAACATCTGCATTTTACCTTTATCGCGTTGAGCGTGTTACTGCTTAGCGTGCGCTTTGTCCTGCATCTTCGCCAATCGGCTCTGATGGAGAAGAAGCTGCTCAAGATAGCGCCCCATGTTATCGACACTTTCCTACTGCTGTCGGGCTTAACTTTGTGTTTTATGATCCAGCAATTTCCTTTTGTGGATCCTTGGATGACCGAAAAAATCGGTGCTGTAGTTGCTTACATTGTCCTAGGCGCCATTGCCATAAAAGCGAATAGAAACAAATTGTTCAAAGTGTTTGCTTACTTAGGCGCGATAGGTTGGTTGGTTTATGCTGCTAAATTGGCTCATTTTAAACAAGCGGTATTATTGGGTTAATGGGTAACTACACTCTGCAAGATGGCATTTCATTGCCCGAGTCGGCATTGGATGTAGGTGCGCACCTTGGATTTTCTAAACTTGAAGCCGCTAAATGGGCTTGGTTTGAAATGGCGGGAGCCGTATTAAGTCATTACTTGGTTGATCAACAACAGCGTTTTAATGCGCTGTTGCATTGGTTTTACGAGGATTTAGGTTTTTGTGTTCGTGAGAACTACTTCAGTACAGAGGCGGCAGATTTAGGTACTTGCTTAATTAGTCGCCAAGGTAATAGTACAACGCTGGCGACGGTATTGATGTTGCTGGCAAAGCAGTTAGATCTTGAACTCGACCCCATATTGCTACCTGGCAATACAGTGCTGCGTTGTAAGATTGGCGGTGAAGTGAGTTATTTGGATCCTTTAACGGGCAAGGAACTCACCCGTCACCAGTTGCACGTGTTAGTGCGCGGCGAGTTAGGTAATGCTGCTGAACTTAAGGCAAGTTACTTAAAGCCTGCAACGGTGAAAAAACTGCTGACGCGTATGCTGCATGAGCTTAAGGCGGGTTGCATAGTGTCGCATCAATTTGAGGCAGCGATGGAGTGTTGCAGTCTGCTGTTGCAATGGCATGTTGACGATGTGCATTTGAATCGTGAGCGGGCGTTTATTGCACAGCAGTTGGGTTGTATTAATGTGGCCGCCGCCGATCTGCAGCATTTTGTTGATAATAGTCCTCACGATCCCGTGATCGAGATAGTGAAGATGCAGCTCAAAGAATTAAACGAACACGCCGAGGTTTATCACTAAAGCAGAGCCTTTCGGGGCTCTTCTTATTTATTCAACTTTTATTAACGAATTCAATCCGCAAAAATAATAACACTGGGCAGATGGAAGTTTGACCCAGGGACTTAAAAGTTAAGTCTCTAATAAAAATAATAACTGTATCGACAGGGAGAAATTAGCATGACAAGCACGGCTTTAGTGACGAACGATGCCACGGCGTTAGGAATACTCGCGACAATTCTAGGTTTTGTATTTTATACCAGTAGCAGTAGTCATCCTTTTTGGCAGAAGTTTTATCGTTTTATTCCCGCCCTTTTATTGTGCTATTTCTTGCCATCGTTATTGAATACCTTTGGGGTAATCGATGGTAATACCTCACAACTGTATTTTGTTGCATCCCGTTATTTGCTGCCAGCTTGTTTAGTCTTATTGATTTTAAGTGTTGATTTAAAAGCCATTTTAAGTTTAGGGCCGAAAGCTTTGATCATGTTTTTAACCGGCACTGTCGGTATCGTTATCGGCGGCCCTATCGCCTTGTTGCTGGTGTCGGTTATTGAACCTTCTTTAATTGGGGTCGATGGCCCCGATGCGGTATGGCGTGGTATGACGACCTTAGCGGGGAGCTGGATTGGTGGCGGCGCAAACCAAGCTGCAATGAAAGAAATTTATGACGTGGGCGGTAATATTTTCTCTGTGATGGTGACAGTCGATGTGATAGTCGCCAATATTTGGATGGCAGTGCTGCTGTTCCTAGCCTCAAAAGCGAAAGAGATCGATGCTAAAACCGGTGCGGATACTTCTGCTATTGAAGCGTTAAAAGATAAAGTTGAAAAGTATCACGCTGAAAATGCACGCATTCCTAATCTGCGCGATCTTATGCTGATTGTCGCTGTAGGCTTTGGTATCACAGGTATTGCTCATATCGCCGCTGATTTTCTGGGGCCATTTTTTGAAGTGAACTATCCTTGGACCGCAGATTACAGTTTAACCTCTAAATTTTTCTGGCTAGTGGTGATAGTCACAACGATTGGTTTGGCGATGTCATTCAGCCCAGTGCGTCATTTAGAGGCGGCGGGGGCATCAAAAGTGGCTTCAGCCTTCCTTTACATCTTAGTTGCGACCATTGGTCTACATATGGATGTGAGTAAGGTGCTCGATACGCCATTGTACTTTTTAATTGGTATTGTGTGGATGATCGTTCACGCAAGCTTTATGTTACTGGTGGCTAAGCTGATTAAAGCCCCGTTATTTTATATGGCCGTAGGCAGCCAAGCGAATGTGGGTGGCGCTGCGTCAGCCCCTGTAGTTGCGGCGGCATTTCACCCCGCTTTAGCACCCGTGGGCGTACTGTTAGCCGTATTAGGTTATGCGTTAGGAACCTATATGGCATGGATTTGTGGTCAAATTTTACAGTTAGTTGCGGTATAACCGCCTTAGCTCCTATTCACCGCTGGGAAAGGTACCAGCATTTTAGAGAGAAGTTGCGATGAGTAATAAAATCATAAACCTAGGTTCAATCGAGATTGCCAACGATAAACCTTTCGTGTTGTTTGGTGGCATGAACGTGCTTGAGTCTCGCGATCTCGCTATGTCGATTGCTGAAACCTACGCCGAAGTGACTCAAAAGCTGGGGATCCCTTATATATTTAAGGCGTCTTTTGATAAGGCGAATCGTTCTTCGATCAACTCTTACCGCGGTCCAGGTATGGAGGAAGGCTTAAAGATTTTTGAAGAGATTAAAAAGACCTTTAATTTACCTTTGATCACCGATGTGCATGAAGTGCATCAGTGTGCGCCAGTGGCAGAAGTAGTTGATATTATTCAGTTACCTGCATTTCTAGCACGCCAGACAGATTTGGTTGTCGCGATGGCAAAAACTGGCGCTATCATCAATGTGAAAAAGCCACAGTTTTTAGCACCACATGAAATGCGCCATATCATCACTAAGTTTAACGAAGCGGGTAATGACGAGATCATCCTGTGTGAACGTGGTTCAAGCTTTGGATATAACAACTTAGTCGTTGATATGTTGGGTATGGACGAGATGAAGCAATCTGGCTATCCGGTGATTTTCGATGCGACCCATGCGCTGCAACGCCCTGGTGGTCGTGCCGATTCAGCGGGCGGACGTCGTGCACAGGCGACCGAGTTAGCGCGCAGTGGTATGGCGCTGGGTTTAGCGGGTCTATTCATTGAGGCGCACCCCGATCCTGATAACGCTAAGTGTGATGGCCCATGTGCGCTGCCTTTGCATCAGTTAGAAAATTATCTGAAGCAAATGAAAGCGATCGACGATTTGGTTAAATCCTTCGAGCCAATCGATACCAGTAAGTAATCGCAAGCTAAGACTTAATGAATTAGTGACTTAATCCTAAAGCCTCGACTCGTTCGGGGCTTTTGTTTTTCAGTCGAGGAATGTGATTGGTATAGCCCCGTAGCTATCTGAAACATTAATGTTTTATGATGGGCTTTGCCTAACAATCTTGTTTTTATAGCCGACCAGATTCTTTACGGAATACCTTTATGTGGATCTTACTCACTTTGCTGGCGGCATTTATGCAGGCTTGGCGTAATGCGTTTCAAAGCCAGCTGAGTAAAGAAGTGAGTGTTGCGGGCGTGACCTTAGCGCGTTTTATTTGGGCTGGGCCGATTGCCGCCGTGTATCTGGCGAGCTTATATCTTTGGCAGGATGTCGGAATCCCCGATTTTAGCGATCGTTCTATCGGTTTTATTCTCGGAGCATCGGCGATGCAAATCCTCGCGACGGGCTTGATGGTGAAATTGTTCAAGCAACAGAACTTTGCCGTTGGTGCTGGGCTAGCCAAGAGTGAAGCTGTGGTCGCGGCTGTGTTAGGCACAGTGTTTTTTGGGACGCATTTATCCCTTTTAGGTTGGTCGGGAGTGTTGTTGGGTGGTGTGGCAATTTTTCTCATGAGTGCCAAGCAAGGCCTGCGAAGCTTGTCGCTCAATACGGTATTGATTGGTTTGGCTTGCGGTACTTCGTTTGCGCTGACATCGCTTTGGGTACGAGAAGCGAGTTTATGTTTGAATGTGGGTTTCCCCCATAGCGCAGCTTGGGTGTTGCTATTTGTGATAGGCCTACAAACTTTGCTGTTAGTCAGTTATTTGTTGCTTAAGGATAAATTTACGCTGATAGCATTATGGCAACGACCTAAGTTGACTTTACTGACAAGCATCGCCAGTTGTTTAGGTTCTATCGGTTGGTTTAGTGCTATGTCGTTGCAGGCTGTGCCCTATGTTAAAACTTTAGGTCAAGTTGAAGTTTTCTTTATGATCTTGATTGCCACCTTTTGGCTGAAGGAAAAAGTAAAGATAAAAGATATGCTAGGGTTAGTCTTAATCGCTATCGCCGCCATTTTGGTGATGTGGGAATAGACTAAATTAATAGAAGGTATGCTGGTTTTTTAGACTAAAATAGAACTCGATTCAGTGTGTTTATATCAAGCAAACATTCGCTGAGATACAAATATACACACGTCTTGCTCCATAGATTTTGATACCATTTTTAACCGAGCGCTGTGCGAGTTAAGGATATATGCGAAAAAAGTTAGCAAAATTAAATCTGTCATTATGGCAATGGCTGGCAGTCATATTGTTTCCAATTGGAATTGCTGCTGCCGCAAGTTATCTCTCTGCACAGTATTTTGTTGAAGATAAAGTCAAAGGTGTGGGGGCTATTTATGTGAGTCATATTGATACTTTGGTGTCCCATGCTAATGAAATCAGCCATTATGCATTGGCATTGAAGGATTCTGAGTGTCAAGAGTTATACAACTATATGTTGTTCCAACCTTACTTTCGCTCGGCTTTAATATATGATTCACAACATGTTTATTGCTCATCTAAAACTGGTGATATTGATACTCCCCTGAGCATTGTTAGTGCTACCGAAAATCTTGAAATATCTAACCAGTTTATTATTACGGGCACGCCTTTTATGCCTGAGGTGCCCGCGATAGTGTCATCTAAATGGGACCCTAAATCTAAACACGGCGCTGCTGTCATTATAGAAGGACAATATTTATTAGATTCCTTTGTACAGCCCGATGTGTTTCCTAGCGCAGTTATCAATGTCGCTTTATCCATCAATGGTAAAACGATTCCTGAATCACTCGAGTTTATCAAAAATGAGGTAATGACTTTAGATTCTGAGGATCATCGTTTTTCGGTGTTACTAGAAATGTCACCTGCTTTTTTTAGGCATTTTTTTTGGATATTTTTTGCCATCTCATTACCCTTTAGCATTATTTTGATTACGGGTTCTATCTTGTTTGTGCTCTATTCACGGTTATCTCGTCACTCCCTTGCTGATGATATTCGTAGCGGGATAGAGAACGAAGAGTTCTTTTTGGTTTATCAACCTGTGATCTGTGCTGAGGACGGCAAGGCCAAAGGAGTCGAGGCATTAGTGCGTTGGCAGCACCCACAAATGGGCTTAGTACGGCCTGATTTGTTTATTCCTATCGCCGAAGAGAGCAAGCTGATTGTTCCATTGACCAATTATATCTTCGAAAAGGCATTAAAAGATTTTGCTAATATGAAGGTTGAATCGGGCTTTAGAGTCGCGTTCAACGTGGCGCCAGAGCATTTTACCCAAAATGATATCGAGTCGAAATTTATTCATCTGCGGGATTCTTTGGATCGTATTGGCGTTAAGCCTTTAATCGAAATCACCGAACGGCAATTATTAACGCCGGATATTTGCCAGCGCATTGAAAGCTTACGCCAGTTGGGGATTTTAGTGGCTATCGATGACTTTGGTACTGGGCAAACAACCTTATCTTTGTTACAAACCATGCCATTAGATTACTTGAAAATCGATAAATGCTTCATCGATACCATAGGGCAGGATTCCGTGACTTCCCACGTGCTCGATACCATTATTGAGCTCTCCCATAAGATGAATTATGTGGTGGTGGCTGAAGGGGTTGAAACCCAGGAGCAGGCAGATTATTTGACCAGTCGCCAAGTCCATTTTTTACAAGGTTATCTCTTTGCTAAGCCGATGAAGTTGGCGGATTTAAAGTTATGGTTAGTCGAGCATTTTAAAAAGTAGCATCATGATGTAAGTCTGCCATAAGGGCGCCTTGGTACCCTTATGGCTATTCAACTGTCTTAACTAAAGGTTCTGGCTCGAGGTTCTGATTAAAGGCTATAACCCGTTTCTTCGTGTTCCGATAAATCTAAGCCGTTAACTTCTTGTTCTGTGCTGACGCGAAGGCCGCCAAGTAGCTTACGGATGATCACAAACAGCAACCAAGTGACCACCGCAGTATAAGTGAATGTCGCCGCAACCCCGATAATCTGTACCCCAAGTTGGTCTATCATAGTGTCGTTCACTGCCGCAAAACCGTAGCCGCTAAAGACGCCTAATTGGGTCGAACTAAATACTCCTGCCAAAAGGGTACCGAGAATACCGCCGATACCGTGTACGGGGAAAACGTCTAAGGAGTCATCGATTTTAAGTTTCTGTTTGATATAAACCGTTGAGTAAAAACACACGATTCCACCGAGTAAACCTATGACTAAGGCGCCTGCTGGGCCAACATAACCAGAGGCGGGAGTGATAGTGCCTAAGCCCGCTACCATGCCTGTGACTATGCCAAGGGCGCTGGGTTTACCAAACTTAATCCACTCAATTGCCGCCCATGTTATCGCGCCCATAGAAGCGGCGAGATGAGTGGCTAGAATCGCCATGGCTGCGGTGCCGTTAGCGCCTAGCGCACTGCCGCCGTTAAAACCGAACCAACCCACCCACAGCATGCCCGCACCTGTGACAGTCATCGTCAGGTTGTGCGGCATAATCGCCGAGTTTAAAAATCCTTTGCGTGGACCTAGCACTTTAGCGGCCACGAGTGCAGCAACCCCTGCGGTGATATGCACCACGGTTCCGCCCGCGAAATCATACAGTCCTAGCTGTGCTAACCAGCCACCGCCCCAAACCCAGTGGGTGATCGGCGCATAAACCAGTAATAACCAAGCACCTGAAAAGATAAGCACAGCTGAAAACTTCATTCGCTCGGCAAAACCACCGATGATTAAAGCTGGCGTTATGATGGCAAAGGTCATTTGAAATAGCATAAACAGCGGCTCGGGAATATCCCCGCTAAGACTATCGCGACCAATACCTGACAGTAGTGCTTTGTCTAAGCCACCGATGAGACTGTTACCTGTGTCGAATGCGAGTGAATAACCTAGCCCGAACCATAAAACTGACACTAGGGCGGCAATAGAGAAGCATTGCATCAATATTGAAAGCACGTTTTTACTGCGAACTAAACCGCCGTAAAATAAGGCTAATCCTGGCAGGGTCATCAACAACACTAATGCGGATGAGCTTAAGATCCACGCCGTATTTGCAGCGCTAAATTGACCATCATCGGCGACGGCGTTCGTCGTCAATATACTGAATAATATCAATAGGGATTTAATACTGAATCTGAAGCTCGCTAGCATCATAGGGCATCAACTCCTTCTTCCGAAGTGCGAATGCGCACCACTTGTTCTAACGAAGTCACAAAGATTTTGCCATCACCCACTTTGCCCGTATGGGCTGCAGCAATAATGGCATCAATAACGGCATCTTCTTGATCGGAATGAATGGCAACTTCGAGTTTAATCTTAGGTAAAAAGTCCACTGCATATTCAGCACCACGATACAATTCCGTATGGCCCTTTTGGCGGCCAAAACCGCGTACTTCAGTGACTGTCATGCCATGGACGCTGAGCTGAGTTAAGGCTTCACGTACATCGTCTAATTTGAACGGTTTAATGATTGCGGTGACCAGTTTCAATTTTCTCTCCAACAAGCTGTAGACTCAATTTATTGGAATAAAGCAGGAATTAGGCCATATAGATAAAGCATTTATTATCATTGCGTTAACATTAAAACGCACCGAAATAGCTTAAAATTTTGGTGCAAAACAGTGCAAAGCAAAGTTAATCTGCCCTGATTTGGTGCGTATTGTTGGTGCAAGGTAAATTTGCTTGACTAGCATGAGTGCAGCAAAAGCCGAGTGAGTATGGCGCTAGGGTAATTCGCGTTTTAATGTGGTAAATAAAAAGTGAGGATTCAGCAAAAAATTAAAAATTATTTAAATTAAACATACTGTTATATTTGGTTTTGTTATGTGAGTTTTCTTGCTTAAGCTTCTAGCTGTTTGACGCGCGCCCAGAGGTCAGCATTAACTGGCGCACTTAAACCGTGCGCTCGTGCACGCTCACAGATATAACCATTAATTTGGTCTATCTCAGTTCGTCTTTGGTGTGCAATATCTTGGTGCATCGATGAGAAATTCCCCGCAGTGAGGCGGATCACCTGATAGACCCTGTCGTGTAACAATTGTTTATCGAGAGGCACGCCCTCGAGTGTGGAAACCGTGACTAACTCATCGAGAATACCCTTAATCATTTCACTAAAATCTGGCTCAGCTAGTTTGCCATTGGGGCATTGATATAGCGCCGTGAGCGGATTGATGGCGGCATTGACTGCGAGTTTTTGCCACAGGCAAGGTACAATCGCATCGACCCATTCACTGCCCGGAATGGCAGCCAGCAAAGCATTGCGATAATGCTCAGTGAGCTCTGTACCTGCAAAATGCCCAAATTGAGTTAGCCCTTGTCCCGTTTGCCTAATTTGCCAACTGGCTTGACGTAACACCCCTTGAGAAGTTGTCCCTAGGCTTAACCCTCTGCTATCAGCTTGCGCATCAATTAGCGGCGCTAGGGCTAAATGAGGTCCCATTCCATTGTGTAACAACAAAATATGGCATTGTCTGGGCAGTTGGTTAAGTAAGGGCAAAAGTGCATCGAGCACTTGATAGGCTTTGACGCAGACAATCACGAGGCGGATATTATCGAGCGCATTGGCCGTCAAGATAGGCACAGAATACTGGAGTGCGTGTGTTTTCTGTTGATTATCATTGGCCGGCGCTAATGGAGTGACGCTAAGTGTCTGCTGTATAGATGCAATTGAATCGCGGCCGATAAGACCAACACCCATGCCCGCTGTAGTCAGTTGGTGGCAAATAAGCTGCCCAACGGCACCAGCACCTAAAATCGCAATATCCACCACGCGATTTATGTTCACAGCATGAGTCATATCTGTAGCCTTAAGGTATCGGTCATCAGTACCAGTTTGAAGCGCCTGAGTTAATCTTCTCGCAATTGCGCTGCGCGGAAGTATTTGCCATAGGCCCAATTGCAAAAGTAAAACAGTGCAATACCCGAAAAGTCGGCAATAACGTCACCCACAGAAGCGCTACGGTAGGGCAAACGTGATTGCACTAACTCAATTAAAATGGCATAGCTTGCCAGTGTGAGAGATAACCAATACCACTTAGGTTTGAAAGCAAGATAGGTGAGATAGGAGAGGCAAAAAAAGCTCCCAAGATGGCCTACCTTGTCGATATTCGGAATACTTTGCGAATAGGTTGGTCTGGAAAATACCAGATAACTGATCACGACAAAGGCTACGGCTAAAGCCAGCTTAAATAGGGTGTTTTTAGTTATCACAAATATGTTTGTATTAGCTTAGAGTGGGGCAATGATAGGAAAATGTGTGGCTAAAGTCACCCATGATTACGCTTTTATTCTAGGCTTTACCTTCAACTTAGGCCTGTGTGTGGGTAAACTAGCTGCATATTAATTTGATATGGGACATAAAAACTATGCCTTCAATGGATATTGTGTCAGAAGTGAATGAAGTTGAACTGCGTAATGCGGTTGATAATACTAAGCGTGAGCTGGCGACACGTTTCGATTTTCGCGGTAAAACGGCTGACGTGGAATATAAGGACCATGTGGTCACGTTAACCGCTGAAGATGACTTCCAATGCCAACAATTAGTGGACATTTTACGTATGCAACTGAGCAAACGTAATGTGGATCCGTCTTCGATGGAAGTCGATGAGAAAGCCATCCACAGCGGTAAAACCTTCTCCCTAAAAGTGAAGTTTAAAGAAGGTATAGAAACCTTAATTGCTAAAAAACTGGTCAAGCTAATTAAAGACAGCAAACTTAAAGTGCAAGCGTCTATTCAGGGCGAGAAAGTACGAGTTACAGGTAAAAAACGTGACGATTTACAAGCTGTCATGGCGTTGGCACGTGAGTCTGAGTTAGGCCAGCCTTTCCAATTTGATAACTTTAAAGATTAATCGAGCAGAATTGGTTTAACGTGATGCAGTATCGCGTTTGCCATTTCGTCTTTAAATGTAAAAGCCCTCACACTAAGGTGTGAGGGCTTTTTTATATTGATGACATAAGTGCTATGAGACCTTAATCCGATTTTGTTGGTGCACTTTTTGACGAATCATCCATTAATGATGTGCTTGGATGCGGCGCATACTTGTTGACTAAGACAACCAAAAACAACACCGGAAAGCCAATAACACTGGCGGCGACAAAGAAGTTCACATAGCCAAATGCGTCGACATAAGCGCCCGAGAAGCCCGCGATAAATTTAGGGAAAAGCAACATAATCGAAGACAGTAAGGCATATTGCGTTGCACTGTAGCCGTTGCTAGTGAGACTCGAGAGATAGGCAATAAATGCCGCCGTGGCTATCCCAGCGCTGAAGTTATCCACGGAAATCGCAAAGGTTAAAAAGGGCACGTTGTAGCCAATCACTGCCTGCCACGCGAATAGCAGATTGGTTACGGCAACCAGTAAGGCACCGAGGAAAAGGATTTTCATAGTTCCGAAGCGAGCTAACAGAACGCCGCCAAAGGCTGCGCCGACTAAGGTCATGATCAGACCATAGATTTTACTCAAATAGGCAATTTCTTCCTTAGTGAATCCCATGTCCACATAAAAGACGTTCGCCATAATCCCCATCACAATATCCGAGATCCGGTAGCAAGAAATCAGTAATAAGATGAGGATAGCGCTGCGGCCATAGCGTTTGAAAAAGTCGATAAAGGGTAAAATACTGGCCGTATATACCCAAGATATGCCCGCTGCGATAATTCTTGGATAACGGGCACTTAAGCGTTGTTTTAGCGCTAATTCAGTGGCATCGGCGGCGCGGGTATCGACTTCGGGTTCGCGGCTAAAAAGCGTGGTCAAAATCCCAACAGACATCAATCCTGCCATAATCAGGTAAGAAGTTTGCCATGCCACTAAGTTGTATTCTGTGTTACCGGGTTCAACCCAAGCCGCTATGGTGAGTGCGCCTGCGGTGGCGATAATCATGGCGCTGCGATAACCCACTTGATAGGCCGCTGCTAGTGCGGCTTGCATCTTTTCTGGGGCTGATTCAATCCGAAAGGCATCAATAACAATATCTTGGGTGGCTGAGGCAAAGGCGACCATTAACGCGTACAGTGCCAAGCGCTCGAGATCTTTGAGAGGGTCACTAAAAGACATGCCTAAGATGGCACCAACCAATAACAACTGAGCGAACAGCATCCAGCTACGGCGGCGGCCTAGAAATCGAGTTAGCAGCGGCAATGAAAGCCGATCGACTAAGGGTGACCAAGCCCATTTAAACGCATAGGCTAAGGCTATCCAGCTGAAATAACCGATTGAAGTGCGATCAACACCAGCTTCACGCAACCAAAAGGATAACGTTGAAAATACCAGCATTAATGGTAGACCAGCAGAAAAACCCAGTAATAACAGGATCAAAACCCGCTTGTGATAATAGACACTGAGGGCATCGAGTGTACGTTGAATAAAACCTTTTGCGGACATAGGCATGAGTCTAAGTGTTTAATCCGCTTAGCTTACGGGTAAGGTGCCATAGGGTTCAAGGGCTAATGGTATTCCTTTTACTTTGGAGTCCCGTTTAGCACTATAAGATGGTTGAATATGGCTCGAGAGTTAACTGCTTGTAGCTAAAAGTTTACCGCTTATCTTTATCGCTAGCATAGATCTTGATAGTAAGGAGAGCGTAATAATGTACACACGAGGAATTGGTTTACGAAATAAAAAAGGCCCTATTACAGGGCCATTTTTTATCGATAGGAATGCTGAACTTAAGGTCTTATCCCGATGCATCCCTGCGGCACTCGGCCGCCTAAACTCAGGTAGTCACAGCAATCATTTACTTGCTTACGCAGATATTGATTACCGCGGATCACACAGTCAGGCCACCTGTTAAAGCTGTGGAGCAAGTGCCAAAACACTTTTTCAGTTTCAGTTTGCGCTTCGCCAGTCGAATTCAGTTGCTGCCATTCTTCTAACGTGTCCCATAAGTAAAGTTGCACTTCATGGAAGTCGAGTTCTTCACTCAAAAACGCTTTTCCATAGAAGGCGAGTTGGGGCGCTTTATTATCGATGAACTCAGTTGCCGTCATCGTTTGCCTCCTTTCTGTTTACTATCACAGTATAGATGCAAAATTAGCGCTTTTGCTCGAAATTATATTTTGATTACTGTTTTGGTAATAATTTGGCTTTTTTCAATATGATAGGGGTAACAGGAACATCGGGCCAATTGAGCTTAGTGTTAGTCCCTGTCTCAACGACAGCCATAGCTTCGAGGACGGTTTTACCTTCAATCACTTCACCAAATACGGCATAACCCCAACGACGTTTAGAGGGATCGAGTTTAGTGTTGTCGGCTACGTTAAAGTAGAACTGACGAGTGGCTGAGTGCGGCTCGTTTTCACGAGCCATGGCGATAGTGCCCATGCTATTTGTTAGGCCATTTCCTGATTCGTTGACTATCGGCTTACCTTCGGGCAGCTCTTCATACTTGGGGGTGATTCCGCCGCCTTGCACCACAAAGTCACTGATCACGCGGTGAAATATTGTGTTGTCGTATTCGCCTTTAACGACATGAGTTAAAAAGTTATCGACAGTGATTGGTGCACGAGTTCTATCTAGCTCGACCACTATTTTGCCTAAGCTAGTATCAAATTCGACTCTGGGATACAAGGTATCGGCCTGAATGTCGAGTGCGAGGCTATGATGACTCATAAAGATGAGTAAGAGGGCTGATATCCAACGGAGCATATTGATTTCCTTATAATAAACTGACGCTGTTATTTTTGTAGAAACTGATTAAGCTCAGGATCGTTTAGAATCTCGCCGGTAAGTTGGCCGAGCAATTTGTTCATATCCAGTTCTAAGGTTGCAAAATCGGGCGTTAAAGGACCTTTTAAAGTGCCTTTGGCTTTATAGCGTTTTACCAGCTCTTGGGTGGAATTTTTGGCTTGAACTGCGATTAACACACTGTGTTTTGCCTCATAGCCAAAGGTCTTTTTAGTGATATCCATTTGCAATTCTTCTAATTGAATTTGCACTGAATTAGTTGCGCTTGGGTCGATTTGGTAGCCCGCTTGAGCAAAACCTGCGCGGAATACTTCATCGAGTAACAGTTTAGGCGGTTCGCTCGGGCCAACTAAACGTGTTTTTGTCCCTTCTTCAATAAAACGAGCAACATAATCGACTGTGCGTGTATCTACCGTTTCAAGAGCGATAGGTACAAGTTGCGCCGTTTGTTGGCTGATATTGGGCACTTGAGGGCTGAAAGCCATATGAGTCGGATTTTGGCTGGCACAGCCCGCGAACAGCAGGGGGAAAGTCAAGGTCAGTAATAGCCGTTTCATGGGATCTCTCGTACAAGTAAAAGTGGCTACAGCATACCAGAAATCACTTTTGATGCCACAGAACACCGTGATTCAGTTGAGGTACAGCTTTTATTGCTAATATCTTGTGCTCATTATTCACATCCGTGTTTTCTGTGCATTCACATCATTTATTCGCATAGTTACAAGGCATGGAAGGCAGGTTAAATATGGAAAAAATATCATTCACTTCGTTATTTGTTGGCCTGATGCTGGCGTCAGGCCTGATGAGCTCCAATGCGCTCGCGGGCGATTCTGCCCATATACTGGGTGGTAGTTTAGGTTACGGTACCCAAGAATTTGAAACTAAGAACGGTAAATATGATGCGGGTGACACATTAACCAGCGACTTATATTACCGCTATATGCTCAACGAGCATTTTGGGTTTGAGGCGGGTTATTTAGCGGGTTCAGGTGGGGTGGCGAGTGCGCTTGTTAGCGTCATCAGTGAGATAAAAGATTTACGTTACCAAGGTGTTATAACCGCCGCTTACGCTGAATATGCTTTGTCTCGTGGTAACAGCCTGTATGCCAAATTAGGCGCTGCTTACACTCAAGTCAGCTATGAGATAGATAAACAAGATATGGACTCGGATGATGTCGGTTTTTATGGCGCTGCAGGCTGGCAATATCGATTTAAGTCAGGATTCGGTTTGAATTTGGAATACCAATATATCCCGATGAAAGAGCTTGAATTACAGGGGATCAACTTTGGTATTAGCTACCGATTCTAATCTTTCCTTATCCAACGATTAAAGCGCCTTTAGGCGCTTTAATCGTTTTACAAACAAGGAATTTAAAACATTAAACCGAATACTGGCTGGCAACAAAATGACAACATTTTGTCCTTGCACTCTTTTAATGCAATGGGGGACAGGTTAGAGTAAAAATTCGATGTTTAGAATGAGAGAGCATAGATGCTCCCGCGTCCTTTTTGTAAGGCTTAGTCATGTTAACGATAGCAACGCAAATCGCCCCAGATAACTTGATCAATCCGAAGGGGTTACCCCATTTTGGTCATTTCGATGGCATAGTCAAAACCTTAGGTTTAGCGGACTTTGCCTATTTCGATACTATGGATAAACCTGCTTCAGCGTGGGCTAAGCATTTCGATTATAAACAATTTCAGTTTGTCTCTTTGGTCACGCCGCGTTATGTCCTAGGCATCGCGCTTGCCGATATTGCCTACGTCGGCAGTGCTTTTTGTTATTTATACGATATAAAAACCAACACACTCACCCAGCTTGATTGGCTAAAACCTTTGAGGTTTGGCTATCAAATGACGCCATCGCCAGCCGAGGGCCGAAGTAGTATTGGCCGTAAAGGGGCGCAGTTAAGCTTTGAGATTGTAGAGGGCGGTTGGCGGTTAATGATTGATACTAAAAACATTCAAGCCGATGTGACTTTACACTCAGCCCCCTTAAGTTTGCCTATGGCTATGTGTAGTCCTACTGGATACAACGGCTGGACTTACACACAAAAGCATAATGGTTTGACCGTTAAAGGTAGTTTGACTGTGGGTCATGAGCCGCAGCCGCTGAATCAAGCTTTAGCAGGCTATGACTTTTCAGCGGGTTACATGCGCCGTGATACCAGTTGGCGCTGGGCGTCAATTAACGCGCGGATCCATGAGGGCATTATGGGGCTTAATTTAGCGGCGGGTGTTAATGAAACTGGGGCTACTGAAAATGTCTTTTGGATTAATGGCGAGCGTCATTTACTCGGGCCAGTGCAATTTGAGTTTGATCGCCATGCCACGCTCGGCGCCGAGGTTTGGCGAGTCTACAGTCAAAATGGCCAAGTGGATTTGCAGTTTGCGGCGCGCAATTGTCGCAGTGAAAAGCGTAATTTGCTCTTGCTTAAGAGTAATTTCCGCCAATTCATCGGTCATTTCAGTGGCACGATTACCGATAATCAAGGGCATAGTTACCAGTTAAATAATGTTCTGGGACTCGCCGAAGATCACTATGCTCGCTGGTAACCTAATGCGGGTCGTCAAACGCGACTAACCGGCCGCGGTTGTCTGTGTTGTGGCGTTTAATGCGGTTTATAAAATTCGCTCAGAATCGATATAAAAAACACTAAAAATAATCATAAAACAACAAGAGAACAGGACGACCTTATATGGATATCGCCTCGCTGATCCAGCACCCCGAAGTGTTACTGCTCGTACTCGCGCCGTTGTTTTTCGTGTGTATTTTGCTGGAATGGTATTTTGGCGATAAAAGACAAAAGCTACCGTTAACTGCACGTTATCGCGGCCAAGAAGTACTGTGTAATTTCAGCCTTGCGGCCATGCATCAAGGTGCCGATCTACTCACTGGCTTGTTGATCGCTAAGCTGTATCTGGCGATGTTTGGTTGGAAGTTATTCGATATTGAAATGGGCCCATTAAGCTTTATTGCCTTGATGGTTGCGCAGGATTTTTGTTACTACTGGTTCCACAGGGCGAGCCACAGAGTGCGTTGGATGTGGGCGGCTCACGTGGTGCACCACAGCTCTGAGAATATGAATTTTAGCACGGCGTTTCGCCAGAGTTTAATGTATCCGTTTGCGGGCATGTGGGTGTTTTGGTTGCCGCTGGTGGTCATAGGTTTCGACCCAAACTGGGTGGTGTTTGTGGTATTACTCAATCTAGGATTGCAATTTTTTGTGCATACCCAAGCGATTAAATCACTCGGACCGCTGGAATGGGTCTTTAATACTCCATCGCATCACAGGGTGCACCACGGTCGTAATCCCCAATATATAGATAAAAACTATGCTGGCGTGCTGATTATTTGGGACAAGCTGTTTGGCACTTTTGAGCCCGAGGTAGAGACTGTTATTTACGGTATCACTAAGCCTGTGAATAGTTTCAATCCCTTTAAAGTGACTTTTAGTGAATGGCGAGACATGTTTGCTGAGGTTACTGCGGCAGGCTTGAGTGTTAAACAACGCTTACGTATCTTGTTTGCTCCGCCTAACAGCAGTTTAAAAAGCGAGGAATAACAATCCACTGCATTTTCCAAGTTAAATAGCGCAAATGGCTAATAGAGTCTTGAATTTAGCCTTGCTAGCCTATATTCCGTTTTTTGCCACTGTTTTGGTGTAAAAATGTACAATCCCATACTTTGGTGGTACTTTTTGGGATAAGGAATTTAACTTGGGAGGACTTATCATGATGGATGAACCTCGATTATCCGCGGAGGAGCTTGCTTGTTTTAGCGAACTTTTTTCGCCGACTCGTGTGGGCACTGCCTTGACTAACGATCCCCTAGTCAATCACGTGCTCACAGTCACAACTGAAGTGCCGCAAGTTATTGCCTCGATTCTCGGCAAGGCAAAACTCACTTTATTGGCCGAAGTTGGACCCTATAAACTCTGGTTTCCGCTACTGATGAATGTGGATGACTTTGGACAGTTTCAACCCACTTTAGGTGTGCCTGAAGTGCTAGATGCCTCGGGAGTGGAGCGCAGTTGGCGGTTAACTCAAGCCGATGATGTGTGGATATTTGACCACGATCAAGGTGAGCAATGGTCTGTTGCCTCGTTATCCAGTTCTGGCATGGCCATCCGTCCTAAATCACAGCAGCAATTTAAGCAATTGTTAGGCAGTAAAGACTTGCAATTACAATTGCCCAATGGCGAGACTATGCGCGTCGATATCGAGCCTATTCGTAGCGAGAAAGGTCTGGCCTTCGTTAAGTTTCAGGCCGAAACCGAAGAGCGTGAAGCCTTACGTCAATTCTTATTTAGTCGTCACCGTAGCCAGCACGCTCAGCTCTACCGTGACTTACGTTAGGACCTCCATTGCGACAGTTTTCGGCCTTGTGTTAGTTGACCTGTTATCTAAAAATCTCAGTTCTGCAGCTCAAATGTGAAATCTACGGATTTAAAAACTGTCATTTGCGATTGCAGTGCTTTTCACCGATTGTTACCTGCCAATCTGTCGCCCGATGGATTAGAATGGCGGTGAATTCAACACATCAGAGCGAGCGGTATGCACGTACATATTTTAGGGATTTGTGGAACCTTCATGGGTGGTCTAGCGTTATTGGCTAGGGCCAAAGGGCACAGAGTGACGGGCTCGGATGCCAATGTCTATCCTCCAATGAGCACGCAACTAGAGGACCAAGGCATTGAGCTTATTCAAGGTTTTGATCCCAGCCAGCTGGGTGAAGCAGGGCATTATCCTGACTTAGTTGTGATTGGTAATGCCATGAGCCGGGGTAATCCTTGTGTGGAAGCCGTGTTGAACATTGGCATCCCTTATACTTCTGGCCCGCAGTTTTTAGCCGATCATATTTTGCCTGAGCGTTGGGTGCTGGCAGTGTCTGGTACTCACGGTAAAACCTCGACATCTAGCATGTTAGCCTGGATTTTAGATGATTGTGGTTATGAGCCTGGGTTCTTAATCGGTGGCGTACCGCAAAACTTTGGTGTGTCGGCACGTTTAGGCAAGACCGCTTTCTTTGTCGTTGAGGCCGACGAATACGACAGTGCCTTTTTCGATAAACGTTCGAAATTCGTGCATTATCATCCGCGTACCTTAGTGATCAACAATCTTGAGTTTGATCATGCCGATATTTTTGCCGATCTGGCTGCTATTCAAAAACAGTTTAACCACTTAGTTCGCACCGTTCCAGGTGAAGGCAAGATCATTTGGCCCGCCGATTCCCATGCTGTTAAGCAAACGATTGATATGGGTTGTTGGAGTGAGCAAGAAACCTATCATTTAGCCGAATCGACCAGCGGTTGGTATGGCAAAGCGTTAAGTGATGATTGCCATCGCTTTGAAGTGTTTTTTGATGGTGAGTCTCAAGGCATTCTCGAATGGGATTTGATTGGTCAACACAATATTGAAAACGCCATAATGGCTATTGCTGCCGCACGCCACGTGGGCGTTAAGCCGAGTGCTGCAATTGAAGCTTTAGCTAAGTTTATGCCACCTAAGCGTCGACTAGAATTACTCGGAACCGTTAACGGTGTGAGCGTATATGACGATTTTGCCCACCATCCGACGGCCATTGCGACCACGTTAAAAGGTATGCGGGCTAAGGTTGGGCAGAGCAAAATTACTGTGGTACTTGAGCCGCGCTCAAATACCATGAAGAGCGGTGTCCATAAAGACACTTTAGCTTTTTCTATGATGCAAGCCGACGAAGCCTTTTTATATCAAGCCGATACCATCGACTGGAATATGAAAGAAGCCATGGAAGCGGCGGTGATCCCTGTGACTGTGTTACATCAAATTGATGATGTGGTCGCGAAAGTCGCAGCAACCGCCAAAGCAGGCGACACCATAGTGGTGATGAGTAACGGCGGTTTTGGTGGGTTACATAAGAAGCTGCTGGCCGCATTAGAACAGGCTTCAACTGTAGAGCAGGTTAGCTAAGATGGCCTACGCAAAGTCGACTAAGGCGATTAGCTTAGCTTGGACAGGTGCCTCGGGTGCACCCTATGGGCTTAAGTTACTCGAGTGTCTATTGGTATCGGGTTATCAAGTGTTTTTGATGATCTCCAGTGCCGCTCGAGTGGTATTGGCGACGGAACACGGCTTACAGTTAAGCGCCAACGGTGACAAAGCCCATGCCCAGCTGTTGGCTTTGCTGCACGAAAAAGGCGTGATTATTGCTGGCGAGTTAGTGGTATTAGGCAAAGATGAGTGGTTTTCGCCGCCTGCATCGGGTAGCGCTGCACCTAAACAAATGGTGATTTGCCCTTGCTCGACGGGGACGTTAGCGGCTGTAGCCACTGGAATGAGTAATAATTTACTCGAACGCGCCGCCGATGTGGTGATTAAAGAGCGCGGTCAGCTTATCCTAGTACCGAGGGAAACTCCTTTTAGTGCCATACACTTAGAGCATATGTTAAGCCTTTCTCGCCTCGGCGCGACCATTATGCCCGCTGCACCCGGTTTTTATCACAATCCCAAATCGGTAGAAGATCTGGTAGACTTTATGGTCGCTCGAATTCTCGATCATTTGGGCGTTGACCATGCATTAACGAGTCGCTGGGGTTATGACAAACAGTCTAACCGCGACCTCGACAATTGAGACTTATATGAAACACACCACCGAAGTGATGATCTCTGCTGAAGAGATAAGCCAGAAATTGGATCAAATGGCCGAGCTAATCAATGCCCATTATGCCCACAGTGAACGTCTGCTGATGGTAGGCTTGTTAAAAGGCTCAGTGGTCTTTATGGCTGACCTGTGTCGCCGCATTAAAGGGCATGTTGAAATCGATTTTATGTCGGTTTCCAGTTATGGCAATACTATGACCAGCTCACGGGATGTGAAAGTGCTGAAAGATGTGCAATCAGATATCGCCGGTCGCGATGTATTGATTGTGGAAGACTTGATTGACTCAGGTAACACCTTAAGCAAAGTGCGCGAGATGTTGTTACTGCGGGAGCCTAAGAGTCTTGCACTGTGCACCCTGTTGGATAAACCTGAGCGTCGTGAAGTGGATGTGAAGGTCGATTTTATCGGTTTTACTATCCCTGATGAGTTTATCGTAGGTTATGGTATTGATTATGCCGAGCAGTATCGCAATCTACCTTATATCGCCAAAGTCGTACCACTCGATTAAGTGTCCGATACAGTTTAAAACTCCCGCAACAGGCGGGAGTTTTGCTTTTTGCGGCAATATAAAAAGCATTAATGATTGAATCATTAAATTTTTCTTTTCAATCAATTAGCTAATTTTTTGCTTTAGTTCTGCAATCCATCATTGTAATTGTGTTTTTTAGCACCATCTTATTACTTTCTAATGTGTAAGGAACGGTACAAATATGGCGAATATTACCCATGCTCTGGTACTCGAAGGGCTTAAAAAAACCTATAAAGGCGGCGTAGAAGCGGTCAAAGGCATCAGCCTTACCGTCAATCAAGGGGATTTTTTTGCCTTGCTCGGCCCCAATGGTGCGGGTAAATCCACCACGATTGGTATTATTAGCTCCTTAGTGCAGAAGAGTTCAGGTACGGTCAAAGTCTTTGATTATGATATTGATAAGCAGTTAGAACACGCCAAGCTCTGCATTGGTTTAGTACCACAAGAGTTTAACTTCAACCAGTTTGAAACCGTGCTGCAAATTGTGGTGAATCAAGCGGGTTACTATGGTGTGCCAAAACCGGTTGCCCTTGAGCGTGCCAAAAAATATTTAAGCCAACTGGATCTGTGGGAAAAGCGCAATAGCCCTTCGCGGGAATTATCCGGTGGCATGAAGCGACGGTTAATGATTGCTCGCGCCCTGATGCACGAACCTAAGTTATTGATTTTAGATGAACCTACCGCAGGTGTGGATATTGAACTGCGCCGCTCTATGTGGGAGTTTCTTAAACAAATAAACCAGCAGGGCGTGACGATCATCCTGACCACTCATTACCTTGAAGAAGCGGAAATGCTTTGCCGTAATATCGGCATTATCGATAAAGGTATTTTAGTGGAATGCACTAGCATGAAGGCGTTGCTGAGTAAGCTGAATATGGAGACGTTTATTCTCGATCTGCGTCACGATACAGCAACAGCACCAGTACTCGATGGTATGACTTGTCGCTTAACCGACTCTCATACCTTAGAGGTGGATGTAGCGAAAGAGCATAATCTTAACGATGTCTTTAGCCAATTGAGCGCAGCCAATATTGAAGTGCTATCGATGCGTAACAAGTCTAATCGGTTAGAAGAACTCTTCGTCGAACTCGTGAAGAAAACTCAGGGAGCCTCAGCATGAATCAGCTCTACTTTATTGCCTTTAAAAGTATTTTAAGTAAAGAGATCAATCGTTTTACGCGAATTTGGATCCAGACCTTAGTCCCGCCAGCGATTACCATGACCTTGTATTTTTTGATTTTTGGTAACTTAGTCGGCAGCCGGATTGGAGAAATGGGCGGCGTATCTTATATGGAGTTTATCGCCCCTGGTTTGATCATGATGTCGGTGATCACTAACTCTTACTCGAATGTTGCTAGCTCATTTTACAGTGCCAAGTTTCAACGTAATTTAGAAGAGTTGATGGTGGCACCTGTGCCCCATTATGTGCTGATTGCTGGCTACGTAGGCGGCGGCGTGGCGCGCGGTTTGTGTGTTGGCCTGATAGTGACATTAGTGGCCATGTTCTTTGTTGATATTAGCTTGCATCATGCCGGTTTAGTGGTAATGACAGTGTTTTTAACCTCAGTGTTATTCTCACTGGGTGGGTTAATCAACGCTGTTTTTGCAAAGAGTTTTGATGATATCAGTATCATCCCGACCTTTGTGCTCACCCCATTAACTTACCTTGGCGGGGTATTTTATTCCCTGTCACTCTTGCCCCCATTTTGGCAAGGCGTGTCGGCACTCAACCCTGTGGTCTATATGATCAACGTGTTCCGCTATGGCTTTTTAGGCTTCGCCGATATCAGCGTGCCATTATCCATCGCCATTATGATCGGTTTCTGTGTCGCCCTGTGGACCTTAGCGTATTACTTAGTCTCGCGCGGAATAGGCCTGCGTTCTTAAACATATTTCTTTAGAGCGTAATAGAAAAAGGGAGCCATTAAGGCTCCTTGTTTATGTCCGAGGACTTAATAGTGCATATGCTGAGGTAGTAATAGGATATTTTTAGTTGTTGCTGAGGAAAATGAATCAATTCAGTATTGGAATATCTTTTCTGTTATTAGTCTTAAGGGGGATTTCCTGTTTAAGGCTTAACCGCTCTGACGATTGGGTTTTGTAGGCTGATTAAGGTTTCTGTCGACTGGATTTCATCGATAGATTGAATGCGATTGATGAGTACGTGCTGTAAACCATCGATGGATTGGCACATTACCTTTACGAAAATACTGTAGTTGCCTGTGGTGTAATAGGCTTCGACGACTTCTTCGAGAGCGTTGAGTTTGGCGATAGCGGCGGGGTAATCGCCAGCGCTTTTAAGGTTGATACCGATAAAACAGCAAACGTCATAGCCTAGGGCTTTAGGGTTTACCGTGATTTGCGCACCTGTAATGATCCCCGCTTGCTTCATTTTTTCTACCCGAACATGGATAGTGCCGGCGCTAACGCTAAAGCGTTTAGCGAGTTCGGCAAAGGGGGTGCGGGCATCCTGCATTAGGGCTTCGAGGATATGATTATCGAGTTGATCGCGCTGAAATGCGGTATCCATAAATAAACTCTCTATAACGTAGTGAATTGTCATAAAGTTACGTTTTTTTATGGGGAATTGCTACCGATTTTGCCCGTATTATTTGATTTTAGTGATCATTGTTCACCCAAAGGCTCACAAAAAGGGACTTTTGCGCTAAAAGTCATACTGACACCCGAGTAGGGATGTTTGATGGTGAGCTCTGCTGCATGTAGTAATAGTCGAGGCGCTAAGGATTTTGCCAGTGAGTCGGCATAAAAACCATCGCCTAAAATCGGATGTCCTAGCGCCATCATATGCACCCGTAATTGGTGTGAGCGGCCTGTGATTGGCATCAGTTTAACCAGCGTTGAGCGTTTGGCGCGGCTCATTACTTGGTAGTGAGTCAAAGACGGTTTGCCAACAAGATGATCGACTTTCTGTTTAGGGCGATTTGGCCAGTCGCAGATCAGTGGATAATCAACGCTGCCAGTGTCATTTTTGACATGGCCTGCAACCCTTGCATAATAGGTCTTGCTGGTTTCTCTATCGTGGAACTGACGTTTTAATTCCCGCTCGGCGCTACGAATAAGGGCGACAACTATCACACCTGAGGTTGCCATATCGAGGCGATGGACGATTTGACAATGGGGATGCTCTGCTTTTACCCGGGCATAGACACTGTCATAATGGGCGGGGTCGCGACCGGGCACAGACAACAATCCTGAAGGTTTGTTGATGACGATAATGTCTTTATCTTGATAAAGAATATCGAGCCAAGGAGTGGTCGGTGGTTGGTAAATAAAATCAGTCATAAATAGTGCCTATTCGTCAATGCGGGGCAAAGATACTCTGCTAGGCTTGAGGGCGCAAGTGTGAGGCCAAAAGATCGGCTGTGCCATTATCCTTGCTGACAAAAGTAAAGCGGATTAGTTGATGATTTGCTGATAGAGCTGTATTTGAGTTTTTGTTATACTCCCGTCCTTTTCGTTAATGATCATTTTGAGTCTGTGAAGCCATGAGCCAGCCAGAGATATACACTCCCGAGAATCTTTCTCACGTCCATAACCGTCTTGAGTTATTGGCGCCTGCAAAAAATGCTGACTACGGTATCGAAGCCATACGCCATGGTGCCGATGCGGTATATATAGGTGGTCCTGCATTTGGTGCGCGGGCAACGGCGGGTAACAGTGTTGAAGATATCGCGCGCCTGTGCACTTATGCTCACCAATACCATGCTCAGGTATTTGTCGCCCTCAATACCATTTTGATGGATAACGAACTGGCCGACGCCGAAAAACTTATTTGGCAATTGTACGAAGCGGGAGCTGACGCGCTGATTGTGCAGGACATGGGCGTATTACAGCTCAATTTGCCGCCGATTGCCCTGCATGCCAGTACCCAAATGGATAACCGCAGTCCAGAAAAAGTGGCGTTTTTAGAGCAAGTTGGTTTTTCTCAGGTGGTGCTCGCCCGTGAATTGGGCTTAAGCCAAATCCGTGATGTCGCCGCGCATACTAATATGCAGCTCGAATTCTTTATCCACGGTGCTTTGTGTGTGGCTTACAGTGGCTTATGTAATTTGAGCCACTCCTTTAGTAACCGCAGTGCTAACCGCGGTGAATGCTCGCAAATGTGCCGTCTGCCGGGTAATCTTAAAACCCGTCAAGGGGATGTATTAGCGCAGAATGAACACTTATTGTCTTTAAAAGATAACAACCAAACTGAAAACCTTGAGGCGCTCATCGATGCGGGCATTCGCTCGTTTAAGATTGAAGGTCGCTTAAAAGATTTAAGTTACGTTAAAAACGTCACCGCGCATTATCGCCAAAAGCTGGATGCGATTATGGCGCGTCGCCCTGAGTTTAAGGCTTCGTCCCACGGCCGCTGCGAACATAGTTTTACCCCTGATCCTGAAAAGACCTTTAACCGTGGCAGTACAGATTACTTTGTTAACGAACGTAGCCAAGGAATTAAAGATTTTCGCTCGCCCAAATACATAGGCGAAGAAGTCGGTAAAGTGGTTAGCATAGGTAAAGACTTTATCCAAGTGAGCTCGACCCATGAGTTTAATAACGGCGATGGCTTAGCGTTTTTCCCCGCGAATTTTGCCATGGCAAAACAATCCGATGACAAGCTGCAAGGCCTGCGGGTTAACCGTGCCGAAGGTTTAAAACTGCATATATTGCAGGTGCCAAAGGATTTAAAGGTCGGCATGACTTTATATCGTAACCATAACCAAGCCTTCGAAGCCCTGCTATCGAAAGAATCTTCTAAACGGATTATCGGCGTCGATTTACGGTTGAGTGACACCCAAGATGGACTGGCGCTGACCTTGACGGATATCTATGGCCTAACCGCCACAGTCAATTTAACAGTCGAGAAGACACCTGCGACAGATGTCGATAAGACCTTACAAAATACTCGCACTCAGCTGGGTAAGCTCGGCAGTACCGACTTTGTTGCCCGTAGCATTAGTATCGATACGGCCCAAGCTTGGTTCTTGCCTGCATCTGTGCTCAATGGTCTGCGCCGTGATGGTGTGGCCGCTCTAGAGGCTGCTCGTGTGCAAGGCTATGTGCGTCCACTGCCGTGGAAGCATAATCAAGATGCAGTCTATCCCGTCAAGCATTTGAGTTACTTAGGTAATGTTGCCAACGAAAAGGCCAAGGATTTTTATCAACGCCATGGCGTGATTGAAATCCAAGATACCTATGAGAAAAATGGCGTTACCGAAGATGTGCCATTGATGATCACTAAGCATTGCCTACGCTTTAACTTCAATCTGTGTCCGAAAGAAGTGCCAGGGATCAAGGCAGATCCTATGGTGCTTGAAATCGGCAATGATGTGCTCAAGTTGGTATTCGACTGCCCTAAATGCGAAATGATGGTGGTCGGTGAAAACCGTCAAGTGCGAGGCCAGAAGCACCTTTAATATTTGTCATTAGGAGCATTGCCCGAGTGCAATGCTCCTAGCACCTATTCAGCTACATCCACGCACCTACACCAGCCTACCTCTCATTGATGTTGCTCTCACCAGCGTCACTCTCATATTTTCATCAAAGCCCTATATTGCACATGCGGTAATGAGCAGATATCTTATTGAAAATAATATCAATAATAAGGGATGTTAAAATGGGATTGTTAGACGGTTTACTCGGTAATGCTGCTGAGGTTGATTTACAGGAATTAGCCGAGGAATTAAGGCCTATCATGGGCATTCAAGAAGAATTAAAACTCGCCTACAAAGTGATCCGTGATTTGTTTATTTTCACCAATAAACGCCTGATCTTAATTGATAAGCAGGGACTTACAGGCAAGAAGGTTACTTACCATTCAATACCTTATAAATCTATTACCCATTTTGAAGTGGAAACGACAGGGCATTTTGATATGGATGCAGAGCTTAAAATTTGGATCTCAGGCCAGAGTGAACCTTTAGTCAAAGAACTCAAGCGTGGCACGGATGTCGTGGGTATTCAAAAGACTATTGCCACTTTTGCACTTTAGTCTTAGTACTGCGACTTAGATTCATTTAGTGCTATCAAGCTTGGAATTGTTATCGCAAGCTGACGGTTAATGTGAGTAAGGTAAGCCAAGTTTTATCTGGGCTTACCTATCCTCGCTATCGAGTGTGATTCAAATCTGCTTGATTAATTTAACACTATCCTACTTGTGCTAGTGGAGTGCTCTATCGGTTCGCCCGCCATAGTATAGGTTTCGGAAAGCTTGAGTTTGCCTTGCTCATCGTATTGATTGTGGATGCCGACCCAGAATTGCTCCTGTCCTTGAATTTGTAAATTACCTTCTTCTGCAATCTGGCGATTGGGATGATAGCGTTTCATTGCATAAAGCTTGCTTTCATCATCAAATTTTAAGTGATAAGCCAATATGGGTTCTTCGGTGTGAGTGGCGACATCTGCTATTGTTTTATCTTCTCGCTGTTTTGTCGCGGTATTGCCATTGGGTGCGTGATACTTCTGACGAGATAAATATGCGTTATTTCTACTATTGCTAGCATGATGTTCGCTGTCATCCGTACGGTTATTTGGTCCGTTACTTTGCCCATCAGCATCGTCTTCATCATAGTCATAACTAGGATTTTCTGGGCTATCCCATTCAGGTTCTTCATCTTCCTGAGTTGCTATATTTTCATGAAAATCAAAGTAGTGACGGCTTTCTATCAGTTGGCCTTGTTCATCTAGCCAGGCTTCGCGGTACACTTTTCCTTGGGGCGTAAAACGTTGCCAATGGCCGATATCGAGGTAACGACCATTAGTAATTTGGATTGTGCCAGTTTCTAAAATTAAACCTTGAGGGGATAAGGATTTAGAGCTAAATAAATCCCCTTGCGTACGGGTGAGTAACCAGCGAATGGCGCCATCTTCATAGTATTCGATGCGAGTATCGGCGATACCTTCTTGATAGTATTCCCTTTGATTATTATCAAGATTATAGCCGCAGCGGGTATTCGAGTGACTCTGATAGGATTCGAGGATCCCTTTGTTATTATAAAAGCTGGACTCTTTGAGGTAGCCTTGGCCATCACGAACTTCATATTCAGAAATTGTACGTATCGTGCCATCTTCATAAAACCAGCGAGCAGTGCCATCACGGTTGCCCTGTGTGTGCGGTAAGTACATCTGAATTTGCTGGTTTTCGTGGTATTCAATAAAAGGGGCTACCGAGAGGTTATTTTTATATTGGCCTTCGGCCGAAAGCACGCCACTTTTATAATAGCTTTTAAACAGACCTTCCCTGAATCCCTTTTCAAGATAGATCTCAAGGGCGAGTTGACCATTGTCATGATACCAAAGGGCCATGCCTTGTTCTTTGCCATCCTCAAAATAGATTTTTTCTTCAAGTTGACCATTGGGATGCCATTTTACATGTTCGCCATGTAATTGGCCTTCGGTATTGAAGGGTTCACGCCATGCAGGCTTACCTGAGTCGTAAAACTCTTCAATGACTTTGCCCGTCACATCGTTAAACACTTTTTGTTTAATCGCTCCATTGGGATGATACCAAACGGCTTCATATTCATAGCCTTGGTTGTAATATCTTTCAGCTTCTAGTGAACCATCAGGGTAATATTGTTTTTCAATTCCGTGGATAACATCTTGCACTAAGGGCCGGATCAGCTGTATTTGTCCAGATTCATAGTAGCGAGTTAACGTATTGATATAATAGCCATTGCCATCTTGTTCGGCGGTTTCTTTAAGCTGACCATTGCCATAAAAGTATTGAATAAATTGACCTTGGGGATGGCGATCTTCTATTTGGTTGATCTTGCCATCATGGTCATACCACGTTTGTGTTCCAAGTTGCTGATCATTAATAAAGTTGCCTTCAAATAACAGGGTACCTAGGGCATTGAATTGGCGGGTCACGCCATTACGTTCGCCAAAATAGTTTGAATCGACGGCTTGGGTAAGCCCTGGGCTTTGGGTGATGATTCTAAGTATACCCGCACCATCTTCAGTATTGAGTTGGTGAAAAGTGCGGTGCAGTTGGCCTGTTAGGCTGGCGTAATCTTGAATATCGCCTTGCACTATATTGTCTGCATCTAGGGTAAAGTGGCTTATCAATAATGCATCGAGATTGTTAAGCTCAACTTGCCACAACGCCTTTATTTGGCAGTTCTTTTTGGGGGTGATACTGCACACTTTTACCTTGTCGAGCCAAAAGTGCTGCTCGGGGAAAGGGAATTGATTGCTGATTTCGAGGCGGTCGAATTCGGTATGGTGGAAGTCGCAGCATTCATTGGCGTTTTCCCAGCCTAAGAGTTCTATGACTTGGGGCGTATCGTAGTGATAGAGAGTTAAGCCGTGGTCGGCATTTTCTTCGCAAGAAGCTGCGTCTGCCTTTGTCGCATGAATTTTTAAGCTGAAATGACGCTGGAATAGCGGCGCAGCGACTGACGGCTCCTGCGTTAAATCTTGTTCTTGGCTGAGTGTTTGTGATTCAGTTTGAAGATGAATGTCTTTTGGAACGCGGCTAATTTGGTTTGAGGGAAATAACTTGGCTTTGAGTGCGCGAAACAACGACATTGGGGGAAATCTCCATATCCATATGTAAAACAATAAGCTTATCTGAGGGATACTCATGGTAACTGAGTATTTCTGTGCGCATATCATAGCGGTTTATGGATTCGTTTCTCAATGCTTGATTGCTCCAAATACCGTTTAATCAGAGTGGCACATTAATAAAAGCAGAGGAATAAAGACAAAATGCTTGATAACTTTTTTGCAAAATTACCCACAGATTTATCGGCGGAAACTTTTGAAAAACTGGCGGGCAATAACACTGTGACTATTGAGCGCATCGTTTCCAATGGGCAATATACCCAAGCTACCTGAAGATACGAGTTTCAGAGCGCTTAGGGTGCTTCAATTCAAGGCGCATCAATGACAGAATGTCGGCCACCTTCTGAATTGATGCAACACGGAAGTGGAGTGCCCTAAGCGCTCCGTCCCGGCGGGTTTTAACGCACTCTATGCCGTGTTGGCTATTTTTAACTTAGTCCACTAGGTCTGCAAATAGCCGCCTTGCCTAAAGTGCGTTAAATTCCCGCTGAATCCTGCATCTTCAGGTGGTTTGGGTATCTACCCGAAGCTCAATGGTACGATCAAACTCAACATGAATGGGTGATGCTGCTCAAAGGTGAGGCGACGCTTGAATTTGAACAAGGTGAACCCGTTACGCTAACTCCTGGTGATTACTTAACGATTCCGCCCCATCAAAAACATCGAGTCGCTTCGACTTCTATAAGTTCAGAAACCCTATGGCTTGCGGTATTTTACGATTGATTAAGGCTAAGGCTACAGGTTAACGATTCTGCCATAGCCAACTGGGTGTATTGAGTAAGTCTTGGCCTTGGATCTGCGTTTGGCCTAAGGTTTTGTCTAAGGCCAAGGTATTGCAGTGTTCAAATTGGCTTAAGGCATTAATAAGCCGATTAGCATGGGAAACCACCCACAACTGGCACTCTTCCGATACCTTAGCGATTAAGCGTGCAAGCGCAGGTAATAAGTCGGGATGTAGGCTAGTTTCTGGCTCATTTAACACCATAAGCTCTGGCGGTCTTGGGGTGAGTAGGGCGGCGATTAACAGCAAATAGCGCAGGGTGCCATCCGACAATTCACTGGCATTGAGTGGCCTTAATAAACCATGCTGATGAAATGCGAGCACTAAAATGCCGCCCTCTTGAGGTTCAATGCGAACCTCAGCACCGGGAAACGCATCGCTGACCGCATGGTCAAAAGCCGTTTTATCACCTATCTCAAAAATGGTTTGAATTGCTGATGCAAGGTCGCGCCCATCGTGGTGCAATACTGGCGTGGCTGTACCTAATTGTGGACGACGGGCTGGCGCTTCTGCATCGGTTCTGAAGTGATCGTAAAAGCGCCATGCGCGGATACTATCGCGAAGTTTTAGCACTTCAGGGCTGCGCTCTGGATCGGCAAGTTCGGTAAAAATACTATCGCCGCTTTGCAGGTGTGCGCCTAAGGTTATCCAGCCTTGTCCGTCAGCACTGCGACTCTTTACCATAGGACCACGGCGCTCAACCAATACAGTTGAGGGTCGATACTTAGGTCCGTTCCAAATGGCTTCGCGCTTGATTTGTGGATCTAAGCCAAACAGCGTGGTGGCGTCGGGTTTAGGTAAACCGAGTTCAATAAGATAGCTAAAGTCCTCGCCAGCAAAGCCGAGCTTTAAGCGTTTTGGCGCTTGCCTGACGGTGGCTTCAATGGCGGTGTCGCCCGCTAGCATACTTTTGGTGGGGTTTTCTGGTCCCGCCCAAAAGCTGGAGTCGAGTCCGCCTTCTTGGGCTAAAGCATTGACAACGCCGCCTTGCGCCGTTTGTGCGAGTAAACGTAGTGCCTTGTATAGATTCGATTTACCACTGCCATTCGCCCCAGTGATCAAATTGAGTTGCCCTAGGGGTAAGACGATTTCACGCAGAGAGCGATAATTGAAAATAGCAAGTGTGGTCAGCATAGAATATCCAAGACTGAAACAAGCTGATAAGCCAGTAAATTTTTCGACAACGTAAATCAAATAGGGCGATAAAACAATGGCATTTACAGTAGCACTTTGTTGAGCACTCTTTGCCAGTTACCACCCATAAAACGGTCGCGATCAGTAGATTTAAAGCGCGCCTTGGCTAAGGCATCGTCGATACGGCTCATGCGATCGATATGATTCAGCTCGGGGATCACTACGTGTCTGGGCTCTGCATCAAAACCTAGCACGCCTTTCGCCCTCAGGCTGTACCACCATTCTTGATATTCTTTAATGCCTTTGGCGTTGTCATTACCCAGTGCCAGTAGGTTTTCTTGGCCACGGAGCGGGAAGTCATTAGCGATTGCCACGCAGTCCACTCCACCAACACGCATAACGTATTCCAGTTGGCGAATATAATCATCAATCGTGGGCACGGCATTATTGGTAAGCCAGAAACTCATCATAAATACGCCGAATACGCCGCCGCTATCGCCGATGGCGCGGATCACTTCATCGGGGGAACAACGGGCATGGTTTACTATACCGCGCGCTGCACCGTGACTCTGCACTATGGGAGACTTCGTGATCTTAGCGACATCTAAAGCGGTTTGGGCGCTGGAGTGACTCACATCGACCAAGATATTGGCATGATTGAGTTTGGCGATAAGTTCGCGTCCATGGGCGGTGAGCGGCTTGTTGAGTCCGCCATTGGCATCACTGTCTAAGGCGCCGCCGGCGAAGGTGTTGCCATAGTGGTGGGTGAGCTGTAATACGCGCAGCCCTTGTTGATGGAATTCATCCACCTGTGCCCACTGATTAGCTTCACTGTCTTCTTCGACACAATCTGCGCCTTGGATTTGAAAGAATACCGCAGTGCGTTGGCTATCGCGGGCACGTTGAATATCGCGCCCCCTCAGGCCTTGCAGTAAAATATCTGGATGATCGCTCACCCGTTTAGCGGCCTGCTTAATGCTTTCCATGCAGGCTTTATAAGTGCGTTTGTAGTTTTGAGTGCCATCGGCTTGTTCTATGGTCTCAATCGCCGAAATATCGCATATATAAGCATCGAGTTTAGAGGCTGTTACATCACTTAAGTCATCGGGAAGGAAGGATAAACCATCGACATATATCCGCCTTGGTTTGGCGGCAAAGCTTGGCATACTGGCGAGTGGACTTAATAGTGTTGCTGCGCCAAGACCTTTAAGAAGAGTACGACGGTGGTGATTGACTGCCTTGATGGGCATGCTCGGTTCCTATCAATAACGCAAATGTAACTTCTTTATACCTTTTTAGGGCGTAGAAGTCTTTGATTAAATCCCTTTTTTGGCCTTTATCCCCGAGCTGGAGTTGTGATGATTTGTTATTGCCAAGCGGTTTCAATTATCGCTTGTAGCAGTAAATGAAAACCCTTGGCCTGTGGCTATCGTGAAGCTATAGAGTGGCTTCAAGCATGGCTTTTGCGAGTGAATTAAGGCCGTTGGTGCGTGATGGGCTGAGCTGACCTTCTAGGCCCAATTGTTTGAAGTAAGCTGTAGGATCAAATGCTTGGATCTCCGCGCGACTTTTGCCATGGCAGGCGCCAAGCAATAAGCCGATCAATCCCTTAACGATGCGGGCATCGCTATCGGCTAAATAATAGTGTTTGCCAGCCTGTTCGAGGTGATAAATCCACGCATCACTTTCACAGCCTTTTACTTGAGCGGCTTCGACGCGAAGTTCTGGGCTTAAACTCGGTAAGTCTTTCCCTAGCAAAATAATTTGGCGATATCTTTCCTGCCAGTTAGGTGCCTTGGTAAAACTTGCCAGCAAGGTCTCGGCATCTTGCACTGAATAGTGAAAATCGGCCTCGCTTGGCATAGGCATAGTCGAATCTGTCATAGGGCTAAATCCTGTCTCACTTATTTGAGCGTAACTTGTCTTGAGCGCATGAGTCGCGTGGTTCAGTCGTTAAATACTGGATCACAGCAGCAAGTCTTTTACCGAGGCCAACGCAGCAATAAAGCGGTCGATGTCGTCTTTATTGGTGTAGATACCGATAGAGGCGCGGCAACAGCCCTTAAGATTCAGACTCTGCATTAATGGCATGGCGCAGTGATGGCCGCAGCGTACGGCAATCCCTTGTTGGTCCAGCAAAATGCCCACATCTTGATGATGTTCATCGGCAAGATTAAAGGCGACGACGCCGATATTGTCATCAAAAGCGCCGTATAAATGCATTTCACCGAGCGCGCGCAATTGGCTTTGTAAATAGTTAATTAATTCAGTTTCATAAGCTTGAATCTGCGGTGTGAGCTCGGTTTGTAAAAATGTAATGGCCGCGCCCAAACCTATGACTTCGGCAATTGGCGGCGTGCCCGCTTCTAAGCGATTCGGCAGGCTGCCAAATTCTGTCGCCTCAAAACTCACGCGTTTAATCATCTCGCCGCCAGTTAATAGTGGCGCGAGATTATCTAAAGCGTCGAAACGGCCGTAAAGCACACCAACACCAGTGGGACCATACATTTTATGCCCCGAGAAGACGTAAAAATCACAATCGATTTCAGTCACATCCAGCGTTAAATGCGCCACTGCCTGCGCACCATCAACTAAGGTGATAGCACCTTGTTTTTTAGCTAACTGCACTAGCTGAGCCACGGGATTGACTGTACCTAGTGCGTTGGAAACATGACATAGGGCGACGATTTTAGGCTTTAACTCGAGCAAGGTTTTATAGGCGATAATATCTAAGCGGCAATCCTGACAGAGCGGGATTGGTTTAATGATTGCCCCTGTGCGTTTCGCCAGTTCCTGCCAAGGCACGATATTGGCGTGGTGAGCGGCGGCGTCGATTAATATCACATCGCCAGCGCTTAATTGGGCAGTCAGTCCAAAGGCGACTAAGTTGATTGATTCTGTGGTGCCGTGGGTAAAAATGATTTCTTCGCGGCGTTTTGCCTTCAAAAATTGCTGCAACTGATCGCGCACTTTCTCATAGCTTAAGGTCGAACGCGCCGATAACTGATGTGCAGCACGGTGTACATTCGCATTTTCATTAGCGTAAAACTGCGCCATGGCATCTAACACCATTTGCGGCTTTTGGCTGGTGGCTGCTGTGTCGAGATAACATAGGGGATAACCATCAAGCATTTGATTTAACGCTGGGAATTGTGACCTAATTTTAGCATTGCGCTGCTCTGCTTCTAATGAACAAAGAACCGCTGTGGCATCAGGAGAGGCACTTGCCGAAGGATGTGAGGTAACAGTATTCGTCGCTGTGTTAGTCACAGTATTTGGCGTAGGTGATGCAGGTTGAGTCATGGGCGAGGCTAAGGGCAATGAAAAAGGCCATGGGATCTTCTGTGATCTGCCATGTGAATGCAAGTCTTAGCGGTTTGTTGAGGTGTTGTTATCGGACAGTGGTATTGAATGCCTAATTTCACTAAGGTCTGTTCAAACTGTTGCCTAATAGATATTTCGCACGCCTTAAACGGTTTTAGACTCTAACGCATCATTGAGCTTAGCTATGATGCGATTTTTCTAATGTTTAAGTTTTTCTTTTAAATTCAGCTAATACTTTACGCTTAATTCATCCACCTAAAGTTAAAACTCCGACTATTCTAAATTGGACGTCCTTCGTTGTCAGTGTTTGCTGGAGAGTAGTTTTATGGTGAAGCTTTTAAAAGACTTACGGATTAAACATAAGATGATCGCCCTCGTTGGGGTGATGTTAGTGCTGATCTTGATTTTGTCTGGATTTAGTTTGTTGAAGATGCAGCGTGTATCGGAGGAAATTCAAGCCATTGCAGAAGAGAATCTTCCGTTAGTGAGATTATCAACTGACGTCACCATTAAGCAGCTTGAAAGCTCTGTCATTTTAGAAAAAGCGTTTCGTGCCGCGGACATTGAAACCGCATCGAGCCAGCAAATTTTAGTGGCTTTTATTGCGGATGTTATCAAGCACAATGAAGACATTAGCAAGGAGTTACTCTCGACTCAGTCTATGCTCAATGAGGCATTAAAAGAGGCTGAAAATCCGCAATTACATGAAAAAACTCAGCAGTTAAATCAAGAGATTGGCACTATTATTCAACGTTTTGGTAATTATGAAGCCCTGCTTGCCACTGTGATTACTGGAATACAGCAAAAAGAAGAACCTGCAGCCTTGGCTAAGCGGGTTGAATCTTTAGAGATTGCGCAAAACGAATTTAATACTGAGCTGAGGCAATTCGTTGAGCGTTTAGAGCAAATGACCCAAACTGCGGTTTCTGTGACTGAGGAAGAAGAACTCAGGGCGATTTATGGCTTAACGATTATTTCGATAGTGTCTTTAGTCATAGGATTATTGATTGGCATCGCTTGCAGTCAATACATGGTCAAATCTATCAATCGGTTACGTAATTCTGCCGCCATGATGGAAAAGGGCAACTTTAACCAGGAGTTACGTGTCGATTCCAAGGATGAATTAGGCGAACTTACCGTCAGTATGAATCAAATGGCGTGGACCTTAAGTAAAACTGTTGGCCAAGTGATTGCTCGAAGTGAAGAAATTGCCTCTATGGTGACTGAGCTTAATGCGGTGGCCGAGAATAATCGTGAGGCTATGTTGAGGCAGCAGGATAACACAGACCAAGTCGCCGCCTCTATGACCCAAATGGCAGCAACGATCACTGAAGTGGCGAGTAGTGCAGAAACCGCTTCGTATTCAGCGGGACAAGCTGAGCATAAAGTGAAAGAAAGTTGTGAGGTTGTCGATGCGAGCGAAAAAATATCGAAGCAGTTGGTTGCCAGCGCCCAGTATTCGAATCAACTTATTCAACAGGTTCAGGCGAGTACGGGGAAAATCCTCAACTTTGTTTCTGTGGTCGATGCGATAGCTGGGCAGACGAACTTATTAGCTTTGAATGCATCAATTGAAGCGGCGCGGGCGGGAGATCAAGGTCGTGGGTTTGCTGTGGTCGCCGAAGAAGTGCGGGCATTGGCAACGCGCAGTCAAACGGCCACGCAGGAGATCAGCGATCTTATCCAAACACTTGTGAAAGACGCCAAATCCTCAGTCGAATCCTTCGCCGATAACGATAAGCAAATCAGTGAGTCATCACTGCTCGTTAATCAAGCCAAGCAGCACTTATTTGAGATTTTAGATGCGTTGACTGAACTGACTCAGGCTAATACTCAAGTCGCGACCGCCAGTGAGGAGCAAGCCGTGACCGCCGAAGATATTAGTGAGCGCATTAATGCGATTCGTGATTCGGGTGAGTTGGTACTCAGCAGCGCTAACGAAACCGCGAAAGCCAGTGAGTCACTGTCTAAGCAGGCGAATTCATTGAGGGAAACGATGCAGCAGTTTAAGGTGCGAGTTGTTTAAATGTATTAGCCCATAATTCAGTGTGCCAACGACTGACAGCGGTTAACTTAACTGCGCCACTTCATCTTAGCTTGAGCCTCATTTGTGTCTTAACTCAATGTGAGGTGTGTGTATCCCCAAACAATTTGAAGATGCAGGATTCAAGTTGTTTGGGATATAGGTCTATCTTGTTATCCGACACACAATTGCCGTAAAAATGATACTGGTTGTGCAGTGACTTGCAACAAACTGTTGTAATATGTAGCGCTAAATAACGACTAAAAATGTGAATTAAATGGGCATGCGTATTCTTTGGCTTCTTGTGTTAACGCTGAGCATTCTTCCTCGAACTGCTGCTGCATCAGATATTGCGAGCAGTGTTACTGGAGGAGCTAATCGCCTTGCAGACGGCGGTGATTTTGAGCTGGGTATGAGTGTTTACGGGATTAATCAAGTCGATGTTCGGCAAACGGATTCTGGTTCTGCACAGTTGTCGCTGTTAGTCAGTGGCATGTACCAGTACAAAGGGCTGTTTGTTGAGATGATCCATCAATCTCAAGATGGCATTAATTTGGGATTTAATCTTTGGAGCTCAGAGGATTGGTCATTAGAACTGCTATTGGCTAACTTACAAGGTTCTTGGTCCCGTCCTGATGTGGATCCCAGTACGCTGGATGAAGCTGGCCGCAATGCTTATCTACTATCGGAAGATTCTCTCTATGTTGGTGCCGGTTTTCGTGCTACGCGTTATTGGGGCGATAACTATGTTTTTCAGTATAGGTTAGTATCTGATTATTATGATGATCAAGGTATTCAGAGTTCTGCCAGATTGGGTAAGTCCTGGCAGGTTCGTAATTGGAATTTTCACGTATTGGGGAGCGTAGGTTACTCATCTGCCACCTTGAATCGCTATCTTTTTGGTGTCAGTAAGGAAGAAGCCACTGAACGCTTTCCTGAGTATCGGCCGGATAGCTCTTTCAGTTACGGCATGGAGTTAGGGGTTGCCTATCCGCTGAGTGAAAATTTTGTCTTTCGGGCCATGTATCGCTTCAATGTGTTATCCCAAGAAGTGACCGACAGTCCCTTCAATCAAGCGAGTTATACATCGTATTTTAATGCTTCTCTTAGCTATGTGTTTTAGGAGGAGGGCATGAATCGATTTTATCAATTGTTAGCGGTAGTGATGCTGAGCGCGTCTTTTTTGGTTTGGAGTCAGGATGATGCCGTTATTTTTACCGCGACCCCAGAACGCTGCATTGCACTGCATAAAGGGCAAACTTGCTATCAAGATGTATTGTTCCGATGGCAGACACCCGCGAGCGGCGAGTACTGCCTCATACTGACAGACCGTCAGCACCAGTTAACCTGCTGGACTGGCAAAGCGTTGCAAGAATATCAATATAGTTTTGAAGGGGATAAAACGGCGACTTTTAGTCTTATCCGTAATGATGATGTGCAACCGCTCGCGCAAGTTAAAGTGGTCGTGACATGGGTTTATAAGGCCCCTAAACAGAGTCAGTCCGGTTGGAGGTTATTCTAATATGTCAGTTGCAAAGCATATCTTAGTCGTAGAGGACGATACCTCACTGGCTGAGTGGATCAGTGATTATTTACTGGATCACGGTTACGGAGTCACAGTGGCCAGCCAAGGTGATTTTGCCTTAGAGATGATAGCCGATGAGATGCCTGACTTAGTGCTACTCGACGTGATGATGCCCGTTAAGAATGGCTTCGATGTGTGTAAGGAGGCCAGGGCATTTTATACTGGGCCCATTTTATTTATGACGGCTTGCGTTGAGGACGGCGATGAAATCCGCGGGTTAGATGCCGGTGCTGATGATTACCTCACTAAGCCGATTCGACCACAGGTGCTGTTAGCGCGGATAAAGGCCTTGTTACGCCGAGTGAGTGATGAGGAGCAAAAGCAGCAATTAGTGTTTGATTCTTTAGTGTTAAATGCGACGGCAAAATCAGTCACTATTGATAAACAGCCGCTGGATTTGAATGCCAATGAGTTTGATGTCTTGTGGCTGCTGGCATTGAAGGCGGGCACGATAGTGAGTCGCAATGAATTGGTGGCCCAACTGCGGGGCATTGAATACGATGGCCTAGACCGCTCGGTGGATATTCGCATATCGCGCTTACGCAAGAAGTTGCAGGAAGCGTTGAGTCAGCCCTATAAAGTAAAAACCATTCGTGGCAAGGGATATTTGTTTTGCCGCGATGAGGCCGAGCAAGCTTTATGAAGAAGTTAATGACTTCTCTGGTGCTGGTCGTGCTGGTGGCCATTGCCAGCCTAGGCTGGTCGATAAGTGAGTTTGCAACACTTATTGATCCTGATAATGAAACGCCTAGCCCAGCAACTCACCTCGCGGCATTAAAACTGCTGGGCGGCTCACTGGCGCAAACGTTAGATAACGATCCCGCCCCAAATAATGCGTTTATAGACAACTGGAATCAGCGAAATGCAGATCAATTGTCTTTGGTGAATGAAGCGGATTTTGTCTTACCCTCAGCCCTAAAAACAGAGTTTTATTCAGGGGAATCATTACTGCTGGAGTCCGATGATGGCATCTCTTTGCACTATTTATTGCCTAAAACGGGTCAGGTGCTGAATATCAATACCCAGATAGTGACGCCCGCTGATGTGAGTTTTAACGCGAACAAGCTGTATACCATGCTTTTTTATGGCGGTGTGGTGGTGATTTTGTTGGTGTGGGTGTCTCCTTTAATCCGCCAACTGGTTAATCTCAGTAAGGTGACTCAAGCATTTGGTATGGGAGAATTACAGCAGCGAATTGTGGTCAGTAAAGCGTCCTACATAGGCACAATAGAAAGCGAATTCAACCGTATGGCAGATCGCATCCAGCAATTAATCGATGACAATAAATTGCTTAGTCGGGCAGTTTCCCATGATTTAAAAACTCCGATTGCGCGGCTGCGATTTGGTATTGCGGCGTTAGAAGAAACCCAAAGCGAACAACTTAGGGTGAAGTATTTCCAACGATTGAACCGCGATCTGGACACAATGGAAGACTTGGTGATGACACTGCTCAGCTATGCCCGCCTCGATGAGGCGAATATCCAACCTGATTGGCAACCTATTGAGCTTAATACTTGGTTGCTGGAAAAGTATCAAGGCCAAGTATACCCAGGGTTTTCAGTGGAACTCATCACCTGCCCAATACCGTTGAACATCAAGACAGATCCTAAGTACTTGTCAATGCAGGTGAATAACTTGCTCAGTA
Source organism: Shewanella sp. SM95 (assembly GCF_025653595.1). Classification (NCBI taxonomy): domain Bacteria; kingdom Pseudomonadati; phylum Pseudomonadota; class Gammaproteobacteria; order Alteromonadales; family Shewanellaceae; genus Shewanella; species Shewanella sp. SM95. The sequence continues at coordinate 104,729 of NZ_JAKKSE010000006.1, read as the reverse complement.
ATGCGCAGCGTTTTGGCCGTGCCAATATCCGGCTGATGTTGGCATCGGAAGATGGGATTGCGTGGTTACACGTTGACGATGATGGCCCTGGCATAGATGAACAGGAATCTACTCAAGTGATTAAACCTTTTGTGCGTGGTCAGCATAGCCGCGGAAATTCCGGCCATGGCATGGGTCTGGCGATTGTCGATAGAATTGGTTGTTGGATGGGTTCGCCATTACGTATTGGCCGTGCTCCTGACTTGGGTGGGGCTCGCATGTCACTAAAATTCAAGGCTGAAGTTTAAAGTTGGGGTTTAATACGATTGGTGTAATGCGAGGTTTGAGTCGTTTTTGTCTGTTTCTTTAACATGAGCTGAAGCGAGCAATGCGGCTAAATCTGCGTCATCTAATCTGCTGTGTTGATTTAGAGACAGAGGCAGAATGACTCAACTTACTATACGAATGAGTGCTTAACGAATTGGTGCAAAACAGGGGGATTTATAAATAAAACGCACCAGCCTTGATACCTAACGAGAATCTAGACTGGTGCATTTTTGATGAGCAATTAACTTTTCACATTGACATTGTTAAGTATGTAATCTGTTTCATAGATGCGGGAACTCGCATTTTCTGGCTTGCTATGTAAACCTGTGACTTCGACCATGACAGAGGTTTCTTGATTCATCGTCGAACTCCCCCACAAGATATCCTTACTCGCGCTCGCTCCTACTCCAAACTGGCCAATTGCATCACGATCGGTTTGTTCGTGAGTAAAAGTGAAGTAGTTATAACCCGCTTGTTTGCATAACTCTGCTGACTTACGCATGACGTACTTTCGGGCCAATGCGCGGTCAGTGTTGGTATTGCCAACAAAGCTTATCTGCCAGCTATCGGGTGCAATCTGTGCGGTTTCAAATCCTTTACCGAAAGACCAAAATTGCTTTTCGGTATCGTAGGAAGTGGCACAAGCTGAAAGCATCAGAGCTAATCCAGCACATAAAAACGTTTTTCTGATAAGTGTCATGGTCTTGTCTCGTCAGGTTGTTTAGAAGCTATAGTTCACGCCAAGGGTAGTAACCCACTGGTTGTTACTGTCTATTAGCGGAGAGTCAGCCATGTTGGCACCTATGTGCGAGTAACCTGTGGCTTGAGTAATATCTAAATGCTTAGTGACTGGAATAACCAAAGCGTAGCCTAGCTTATAGGCAAAGGTGCCGTCGGCTTGATAAGCAGGGCGCTGCGCTGTAGCTTCAGATGACGTCACACCTGTGTAGTAGTTTGCGAAGTCTTTACTGAAGTAGTGCACACCCGCATAAGGCACCAGATCACCGAAGCCTACATTTATTGGATGGTAATAGGTGATATCAGCCTGAAAACCATCATAAATATTGGTGACATCGTGTTGGAATTTGGTCGATAGCGTGCCATTTCCTAAATGAATGTCGGCGTTTAAACCCAGATCGCCACTGAACTTGCGATCCTTCATGCCCGTTAAAATATCCGCATCATCGGCATCAAAGCCAGGATTGGCAACGGCAAAGATACTGAAATTAACGGCACTATCGTTCGTGCCTAAAAAGCGGTAGTTGATGCCGGACAGATCGGCGTTGAAGTCTTCACCGTGGTAGCCGCCATTGAGGTAGGCACCTGTCTGGTGATCTTGACCCTTATAAAACTGACTACCAGTAGCAACACCTGCGCCAGCAAAGAACTGATCTTGATGACTATAGATATTACCGTTACGAATGTAGGTATTGCTTTCAGCAAGAGCGTGGCTTGACATCAAAACACTTGTGATTACAAAGCAAAGTTTTTTCATTTTTTTATCCTTAAGACATCTGTCTAGTGACTGTGATGCCACTATATTTCACTTCTTAAAAGGACTCTGTATCCGAATGTAACCTAGACCATGTATTGCAGCCTTCTCGCATCGTCTGGCGCTGGTGAGCTCGTGGAGCTGAAGACGATGACCTCTTGCTAAGCCGGAGGGATAAGATAAACAAGACTAGGTAATAGGTAGCTTTTGATTGAATGGAGGAGAGAGCGCATTGATGAGGTGATATAAAGGTAAAAAGTTATGCCTATAAAGCTATTTTAAATCAATAGCATCAGGGATATTGACCCGATGCTATTGGTCAGTCATTCAAACAACTCGCCGACTAAGCCTAGGGGCTAAGGACAAGGTAATCTAAATTGATCGGACAGTTGGTTTAATCGCACTAATAGCTCTGGCGATAAGGTGACTTTTAAACTGTCGATGTTTTCTTTCAGTTGATATAAGTCGGTGGCGCCTATGATATTGGAGCCGACAAACTTACGTGAGTTAACAAAAGCTAACGCCATTTGTGCGGGCGTGAGTTTGAACTCGCGGGCCAAATCGACATAGGCTTTTGTCGCCTCCAGAGCCATTTGCGAACCTGTATAGCGGGCGAAACGCTTAAACAAGGTCAGGCGCGCGCCTTCAGGCCATTGGTCGTTGCAATATTTTCCCGTCAAGGCGCCAAAGGCCAGTGGCGAATAGGCCAGTAATGGCAAGTTTTCGCGGTGACTGATTTCGCTCATGCCGACTTCGAAACTGCGATTAAGCAAGTTATAGGGATTTTGCACACTCACAATACGCGGCAAGCCATGTTTTTCGGCGAGTTGCAGGTACTTCATCAAGCCCCAAGGCGTTTCGTTCGACACACCGATATAGCGCACTTTACCTTGGCGGATCACTTCGGCGAGCGCTTCTAGGGTCTCGAGGATCGGCGTTTGATGCTCATGCTCTTGTTGATCGTAAAACAGTTCACCAAAGAAATTGGTATTACGGTCAGGCCAATGGATTTGATAAAGGTCGATAGTGTCTATTTGGAGACGTGCTAAAGACGCATCGACCGCTTGGTGGATGTTGTTCCAGTCCAGCGCCATATTTTTGCGAATGTAATCACTTTTACCCCCCGGTGCGGCAATTTTAGTGGCGATCACTAAGTCGTCTCGGTTACCGCGGGCCTTAATATATTGCCCTAGGATACGCTCGGTTTCCCCTTGGGTTTCCGGCTTAGGTGGTACGGGATACATTTCCGCCGTATCGATAAAGTTGATGCCATTGCCTATGGCGTAGTCCAGCTGTGCAAACGCTTCGGCTTGGGTATTTTGTTCGCCCCAAGTCATAGTGCCCAAACAAATTTTACTGACCTCAAGATTAGAATGCGGTATGCGTCTGTATTCCATCTATTTCTCCTACGGAAACTCTCTTAGTTTGAGGCTACCAAGCTTTTGCTGTAAAGCAAAGGTTAAACCATAGGTTGAAATGTTAGTGCGCTAAAAATAGCCAGCAAGTTTAGCCATCCTGCCCCATTTTGAGGCATGCCATTGGTTGAAGTTTGTTCGCTGAGTTGCTCTTTTAACGGTTTTAGCGCTTTACTGCACTGAAATGGAGATTTTTGCTTATTTTTGTAAACCTTAGGTACTACTAAATCAGTAATGACGTATTTATGAATAAATTGTTATAAAACTACATTTGCAGATTACAGTAAGTAAGGATGTGAATCTGTGTCACAAAATTGCGTAAATTTACGTATCTAACTTACGAATTTGCAGCGGAATGTGACGCCAATATCGGAATCTGCGTTAACAAATCTCTACCCTAAATTTATCTAAAAATTTTTCATGGTTGATATTTGTGATGGCAGATTTTTCAAACCAAATTGTAACGATCAAAAAAGGCCTCGACTTGCCGATTGTTGGTGAGCCGCGACAGGTCATTGAACTCGGTGCTAAGCCATCCCAAGTGGCTGTTCTGGGAGAAGAGTTCGTTGGGCTTAAGCCGACGATGTTGGTCGAAGAGGGTGATTTTGTTCAAAAGGGCCAAGCCCTATTTGAAGACAAAAAAACGCCTGGAGTCTTGTTCACTGCACCTGCTAGTGGCCAAGTCGTAGCAATTAACCGCGGCGAGCGTCGAATTCTACAATCAGTCGTCATTCGTTGTGATGACGGTGAAAACCGCGATGGGCAGATTTCCTTCGATATCCATCAAGACATCGCTGCTTTAGCAAGGTCAACCGTTCAGGCGCAATTAGTGAAAAGCGGTCTATGGACTGCACTGCGTACTCGGCCTTTCTCGCGCGTGCCTGCGCTCGATAGCACGCCCGCAGGGATTTTTGTTACCGCAATTGATACTAATCCACTGGCCGCCGATCCCCGTTTGATTATCGCCGAGCAAACTGAGGCTTTTAAAGCTGGCTTGCTGGTGTTGAGCCGTTTAACCGAAGGCAAGGTTTACCTGTGCCAGGATAAGGGCGAAGCGATTGTTAAAGAAGCATTACCACAACTTGAGGTGCGCCGCTTTGATGGTGTTCATCCTGCGGGTTTAGTAGGCACTCATATTCACTTTACTTTGCCAGTGAGTTTAGAGCGTCAGGTATGGCATATCGGTTATCAAGATGTGATTGCCTACGGCAAGTTATTCCAAACCGGTGAGTTGTATACCGACCGCATCGTCGCCTTAGGTGGCCCGAGCGTGCTGAACCCGCGTTTACTGCGCACTCAATTGGGCGCTGAGCTAAGTGCCTTAGTGAGTGATGAAATCAAACCTGGCCATAACCGCGTGGTATCGGGATCTGTGTTATCTGGCCATACCGCGGCGGGCGTACATGACTTTTTAGGCCGATTCCACAACCAAGTGTCAGTGTTGAGCGAAGATTCGCAGCACCATGTTCTCCCTTGGGTGCGTGGTGGTTCTGATAAATTCTCCATCACTCGTGCCGTAACATCACGTCTGTTTGGGGCGACTAAATTGTTCGAGTTTACGACTCATCAGGGCGGTTCAGCTCGCGCCATGATGGCTTTTGGTCAGTTAGATCGCGTGATGCCACTGGATATTTTACCCACCTTACTCGTTCGAGACTTAGTGGTGCGTGATACCGATGAGGCGCAGGCCTTAGGTGCATTGGAGTTAGATGAAGAAGATCTGGCGCTGTGTACCTTCGTATGTCCCGGCAAATATGACTTTGGTAAAGAATTACGTGCCTGTCTAGATGTTATTGAGAGGGAAGGTTAATGACCAAACAAGTGAAAAAACCTGATTTACAGGACGCCTCTGATTTACAGCAAGAGTACTACGCAACGGGTAAGTCGATGAAGGGCTTTTTGCGCTCACTCGTCATTGCCAACGGTCGTAGCACTAAGGGCCAAGTGCATGTGCGTGACGCGATTGACGTGAAACGTACCATGACGCTAGTCGGTTTGTGTTTACTGCCCGCCATTTTATTCGGTCTATATAACATTGGCCTACAGGCACAGCTTGCGCTCGCGGGAGGATTATCGACCCCAGATATTTGGAAGTTAGAAATCTTTAATACCCTGTTTGGCAGCCTTAGCCAAGACACTGGGATATTAGGTTTATTCCTCTATGGTCTTAGTTTTTATCTGCCGATTTACCTGACAGCACTACTCACCAGTTTGTTTTGGGAAGTGGTGTTTGCGCGGGTTCGTGGTCAAGAGTTGCACGAAGGCTTCTTCGTGACGGCCCTGCTGTTTACCTTAATCTTGCCAGTATCGACACCGTTGTGGCTGGTGGCCATGGGGATTTCCTTTGGTGTGGTTGTGGCTAAAGAGCTGTTTGGCGGCATGGGATATAACTTCCTTAACCCTGCGTTGGCGGGCTTGGCTTTTATCTACTTCGCCTATCCATCTGAAGTTTCAACCATTAAACAGCTCGTTGCCGTTGATGGTTTCTCTGGTGCAACAGCGCTGGCACAAACTGCAGCGGGCAAGTTGAGTTTTGCCGATTACTCTTGGTTTAGCGCCTTTAGCGATCCTAACTGGTGGAACAACTTTTTTGGCTTTACCGTGGGCGCGATTGGCGAAACCAGCACCTTAGCGATTTTGATCGGCGGTTCATTATTGCTGATCAGCCGCTTAGCGGATTGGCGCATTGTGCTCGGTGTGTTGCTGGGCATGATAGCGACAGCAACGCTGTGTAATTACATCGGTTCTAGCAGCAATCAAATGATGGCAATGCCGTGGACTTGGCATCTTGTCACTGGCGGTTTTGCGCTAGCAATGATGTTTATGGCCACCGATCCTGTGACCACTTCGTACACTCGTCAAGGCAAGTTTGCCTACGGTGCTTTGATTGGTTTTATGACTGTGCTTATCCGTGTTGCTAACCCCAAAATGCCTGAGGGCGTGATGTTAGCCATTCTGTTCGCCAACCTTTGGGCGCCGCTGTTCGATTATCTGGTGGCCCGCGCCAACATCAAACGGAGATTAAAACGTCATGGTATTTAAGAAAGATACTGTGGTGGGGACCATGATCTTCACCATCACGCTCTGCCTCCTGTGCTCTTTTATGATCACAGGCACAGCAGGCATATTGAAAGAACGTAAAGTCGCCAAAAAACGTGACGAAGTGCAGCGCTATGTGTTGATGGCCGCCGATGTGAACTTAGGTCAGGGCAATGAGTTTAGAGAGATTTTTGCTAAATCTGTTAAGCCATTATTGATCAACCTAGACACAGGCAAGGTGGACTCAGACGCTAACGTCCTCGATTTCGATGAGCGTATGGCGGCAATTAATCCTGAGACTTCAAGTGCGCCGAAAAAAGATATTGCCAAGATTAAAACCCGTGCGAACGATGCCCGCGTGTTTAAAGTGCTCGATGCCAACGGCAAGTTAGACAGCGTGGTTGTGCCTTTCTACGGTAAAGGTCTGTGGTCGATGATCTACGGTTATGTGGCGGTTGAACCCGATTTCAACACCATTAAAGGGCTAGTCGTGTACGAACATGGTGAAACCCCTGGTATCGGCGACTTTGTGACCGATCCCCATTGGTTATCGTTGTGGAAGGGTAAGCAATTATTTGATGAAAAAGGCAAATTTGCGATACGTCTTGTAAAGGGTGGCGTTAAAGAAGGCGATCTTCACGGTGTGGATGCGGTAAGTGGCGCGACCATGACGGGCCGCGGCGTGCAGCGCGCAATGGAGTTTTGGTTTGGCGTTGAAGGTTTTCAAACCTTCTTCAACCAGCTGAAAGCGTCGGCAGCGCAGGGTGAATTGCAAGGTGAGTTGGGAGAGGCAAAATGAGCAACACTTTATCCATGCGTGACATGTTAACGGGGCCAGTGTTTGCCAATAACCCCGTCGCAATGCAAGTGCTGGGCGTATGTTCGGCACTGGCGGTCAGTAACTCAATGCAAACCGCTGTGGTGATGACACTGGCAGTGACCTTTGTGTTGGTGTTTTCTAACCTGATTATCTCTGCCATCCGTAACTTTATCCCGACCAGTGTGCGGATTATCGCGCAGATGACGGTTATCGCCTCCTTGGTGATTATCGTCGACATGGTTCTGCAGGATGTAGCCTATGAGTTATCTAAGCAACTTTCTGTATTCGTTGGGTTAATTATCACTAACTGTATCATCATGGGCCGCGCAGAAGCCTTCGCCATGAAGTATCCACCGCATTTAGCGGTCGTCGATGCGCTTGGTAATGCGACAGGTTATGGCTTGATTTTGATAAGCGTCGCCTTTGTACGCGAGCTGTTAGGGACGGGTAATTTATTCGGTCACCCTGTGTTCACCACGATCGAAAATGGCGGCTGGTACTTGCCAAACGAGATGTTCAAGTTACCACCGAGCGCCTTCTTCCTGATTGGTGTGTTGATCTGGACTATCAATGTGATCCAGCGGAAACGGGGTTAAGGAGCAGATATGGAACACTATATAAATCTATTTTTGCAGGCCACTTTTATCGACAACATGGCGCTGTCGTTCTTCTTGGGCATGTGTACTTTCTTGGCCGTGTCTAAAAAGGTGTCAACCGCCTTTGGTCTAGGTGTCGCTGTGATTGTGGTGATGACCTTAGCCGTGCCGTTAAACCAGCTGATTTACGTCAAAGTGCTCGCACCAGGCGCACTGTCTTGGGCGGGATTACCCGGTATCGATTTAAGTTACCTGCAACTGATCACTTTCATTGGTGTGATTGCGGCGTTAGTGCAAATCCTTGAAATGTTTTTGGATAAGTACATTCCTAGCCTGTATGACTCCCTTGGGATCTTTTTACCTTTGCTCACAGTGAACTGCGCGATTTTTGCCGGGGTGATCTTTATGGCGAACCGTGATTACAACTTCGGTGAGTCAGTGGTGTTTGCGATGGGCTCGGGTCTTGGTTGGGCGGTGGCGATTGTACTGCTGGCGGGACTGCGCGAAAGAATGAAATTCAACGCGATTCCCGAAGGTTTACAAGGTATTGGTATCACCTTTATTACTACAGGCTTGATGGCGCTGGGCTTTATGTCTTTCTCAGGGATCTCGCTGTAAAGCTACAGTAGGCGAGCCAAGAATTGAGAAAGTGAAACCAGATTCTTTTTAGAAAAGAGCTAGAAAAGGGTAATACGATGGAAATGGCAATTGGCATAGGCATGTTCACGCTAGTGGTCTGTCTATTGGTGATAGTGATTCTAATCGCCAAAAAGAAATTAGTGGCTACGGGTGAAGTGACGATCAGCATCAACGAAGATGCCGAAAAAAGCATTCAAGTTGCCGCGGGTGATAAGTTACTCGGCGCTTTGGCGAGTCAGAGTATTTTTATTCCGTCTGCCTGTGGTGGCGGCGGAACCTGTGGTCAGTGCCGAGTGAAAATCAAATCGGGCGGCGGTGACATTCTGCCGACTGAAATGGGCCATATCACCAAGAAAGAGGCTAAAGAAGGTTGTCGTCTCGCCTGCCAAGTCTCAGTGAAAACCGATATGGAACTTGAACTCGACGAAGAAATCTTTGGGGTGAAGAAGTGGCAATGTCAGGTGATCTCTAATGATAACAAGGCAACTTTTATCAAAGAGCTATTGCTTGAGTTACCCGAAGGTGAAGATGTTCGCTTTAAAGCAGGGGGTTATATTCAAATTGAAGCGCCAGCCCATGTGGTGAAATACGCTGACTTTGATATTCCTGAAAAATACCGTGGCGATTGGGACAAATACGGTCTGTTTGATATAGTCTCGACCGTCAATGAAGAAGTGTTGCGCGCTTACTCTATGGCCAACTATCCCGATGAAAAGGGCCGCATTATGCTGAACGTGCGGATTGCGACGCCACCATCGGCCAATGTGCCAGCGGGCAAGATGTCATCTTACATCTTCAACCTGAAAGCGGGCGATACAGTGACGATTTCTGGGCCATTCGGTGAGTTCTTTGTGAAGGAAACCGATGCAGAAATGGTGTTTATCGGCGGCGGTGCTGGCATGGCACCTATGCGTTCACACATTTTCGATCAGCTTAAGAGTAAGAAAACCACACGTAAAATGAGCTTCTGGTACGGTGCTCGTTCGACCCGTGAAGTGTTTTACCAAGCGGATTTCGATGCCCTAGCGGCCGAGAATGACAACTTCGTTTGGCATGTGGCGTTATCTGAGCCATTGCCTGAGGATAATTGGACTGGCTACACTGGCTTTATTCATAATGTGATTTATGAGAATTATCTTAAAAATCATAAGGCACCAGAAGACTGCGAGTATTACATGTGTGGTCCTCCAATCATGAACTCTTCAGTGATTAAGATGCTTGAAAGCCTAGGCGTTGAACCAGAAAACATCCTACTCGATGACTTTGGTGATTAGCCGTTAAACTTAAGCTAGAACTTAATCAGAGCTTCAATTAGCGGTTAAAGCTTGAAACTAAAAACTCGCGTTAAGGCAACTTAACGCGAGTTTTGTTTATTGCTTGTTAGCGTTTTTAAGTTCAAAGCCTCTAACAATGACATATGCGATAAGGGCAAATATAAATACGATAAGATACATCCATGCGATACTTTGCAAAGTTTCAATAATTGTCCGATAGATCTCAATAGTCCAACGTTCTAGAGTTAGCTGTAGAATTTCAACATCTTTATGTCTAGCGGTAATGTAGCGCTCTAAATCATAAATTCTAACCCCACCAGAAATGCCCACAACGTATGTGGCAAAAATAATATATTTTTGCCAGGCGGCACTGATTGAATCTTGAATTATTCGAGAAAATATTTCTCCCAGTGGTTTTTTGAAAATCGAAACAACTAGAAATGAAACGGTTATAGATAGTGCAAATGTAATAAACAGTAATGTAAAAAACATGCTCTCTCCTTAGAACAGATAATCAAATTGAAAACTTTACTAGCCATTTAAAATCAACAACATAATCGGCTTTCGGCTTACGTTCAAGCGAATAGTAATTGAGGTTGCTTTAAGGATAGGTACCTTCATATCAGCCAAGACGCCCCTAACGGAGTTGAAAGCGCCTTGGGCATAAAGCGTACTTATGCTATCGCATCAGACGTTTGACCCTGACCGTTGTGTCCCATCTTTCGATTGCGGCCTTTCGGCCGAGGTGAATCAAGGTCGTGGGGCTTCACTCCACACCCGACCAAAAGGGGAAAAGCGCCTGTCCCCTTTTGGAAATCCCCCGGCGTCCCTAGCGAAGTTACATGCATTGATTAGTGGCTTCGTGCTTATTCAAAAATCGCTAACGCTTCCGATGGGGTGTCCCTTCCCCCCGAAAGCTACGCAGACGTCCTGTCTGCGTCACGCGATTTTCTTCAACGCCCTTCAGCAACTTCGCAGGGGAAGGTGAGCTTCTGCGGTCTGGATGTTGGCAGTTAATCCCAAAGAGTTATGCATGTCCCATCTTTTCGAACTTTTCAATTTAGTACCTAACCTAGCTAAAGGATTTACCACCATGGCGCGTTAAATAACTCACCATGCGCTCACTCTCAGCGGTATAGCATCCCATGCGAAACTCACCCTGCCAGTAAGCAATATCGAGCGGATGATACCCCTGCGAGTTTGGATGATTCACATCGGCCCCCGCATCCACCAATAATTTGAGCAGTTCAAAAGACTGCAACTCACAGGCATGCAAGAGTGCCGTCATCCCGCCATCGTCCACGCCTTCAAGATTAGCGCCATTGGCAATAATGCGCTTAACAGCAAGCGTATCTTTGGCTTTAACCGCATCGATGAGTTCAGTGCTCATTTGATCGCTATTTAACCTCATCCAAAGGATTTAATTTAAGTGGATTTAGTCTAGGTTTCTTTAACTTGTGGGCGAAACTCCGTAAGCTGAGTAGCATATACCTAAATGCTTATGTCTACAGGTATAACTTATCATGGATGTAATAGTTGTAGGATAGGAGGCTTGTTTGAAAAAGTTAGCAGTAGTATCACTTATCTGTTTCTCCCTCTGCGCATGCTCTTCACTCAATGAAGTTAAATTGGATTCTCAATCGGTATCCAGCTACATAGGTGAAAAGGTCAAAGTCACCACAATATCTGGCGAACAAATGGAATTTCAAGTCGAAAGTGCAACGGAACAGCAGATCGAGGGAGAAGGGCAACTAGTCAAAATTGAAGATATACAGACGTTGGAAGTTGAGGAGTTTAGCCCACTAAAATCGATATCACTTTCTGCAGGCTTATATATGTTAGGTGCGATAATTATTACTATTGTCGTTTTATAGCCATTTTGAATGTGTATTCGCTGCAACTTGAGATATTCAGTCTACAAACTGGGGCAGACTGTCACTTGGTTTATACTGCTCGGATTAGCTTCGTCGCCCTAGGTATCACTTTGTTGTGTTATTTTTATATGGAATATTTCCTTTATAATTCAATTGTAAAGATTAAATTGTATTATCCATAAAAAGCGCTTGTGATAAGCTTGCTTTTTTCTAGCAGGCAGCATTATTTGTTAATTACGTTAAGGATAACCCATGCGTTTGAGTGTTATCAGTACCCTGTTGATTGGTTTTTTATTATTCCTAAGTGCCAATAGTTTTGGTCTGTTATTAGAAACAGGTGCTGAACAAGAGCAAATTGGGCAAGGCAGTAACTCGATTACCGTTGAAAGCCAAACCGTATCTTCAGTATCGAGGGTGGCGGAGATTAAGACCTTAACCCAAACCGCGATAAAGGATTCGCCGCAGCCATTTAGTGGCAGTGTTATCCTGCTTGAGCAGGGCAAGCCGCAGCTTGAACTGCAAAAGGGTGAAGGTATTAGTCAAGATTCGCGCTTTGTGATGGCATCGCTCTCTAAGCAGATTACTGCAACCTTGATATTGCAGGCACTCGATGCGGGGAAACTCGACTTAAACCTATCGCTTAATCATTATCTTTTTGGTGATGCTGAAGGGAATAATAAGGCGCTAAAAGGCATAGATGCAGGTGTAAATCCAAGTGCGGATGCACTTAATCCCAGTCGATATGATGCGCGGATTACGCTGCACCAACTGCTAACTCATACATCGGGTGTCGATAAACTGGGTAAGGCCAATCGATTCGAGCCGGGTAGCCAATTTGAATACTCCAACTTTGGTTATTCACTGCTTGGGCAAGTGCTTGAGAAGGTCAATCACCAATCCTTTGCCGAGCAAGTGGCGCAGTTTGCAACGCGATACCAGCTTAATGGCTTGAGTGCTGAGCTTGGCAGTATTGAGGCGATTCACGCCAAAGTGCCTTCACTCGCCGTAGGTTTACAGGAAAGCGAGGTGATTTCCCTCTCTGATTTAGTGCTTGATGAAGCTTTGTTGCCTGCAGGGGGATTAATTGCTTCAGCGCCAGCTTATGCCGCCTTTCAGCATCTATTACATTCTGGCAAGTTGATGAGTGCAAAGAGTTATCAACGTATGACTACGGCGTATACCGAGATCCAATTTTTATGGCCGAATATGCGCTATGGCTATGGGGTGAGGATCAATAAGGACGATGGCCTCGTCGAATACAGTCATACGGGCTATTTATCTGGCTATATGTCGATGACACTGCATTATCCCGAATTTAATTTGGATCTGGTGATGCTGGAAAATCTATCGCTAAATCTGAATGATCGCGCTCGAGTATTTGAACTGCATAATCAGATACGTCAAATCATTCGTAGCCAGTTACTGCTTGCTAAAGCGTCTAATGTTAAGCCTTAAGCCTCTCCATTATGTTGGCTAATAGGCGGCTAAGTCAGATGGTGTGAGTCTCGAAAGCATAAAGCCCCAAAGTTAGGGCTTTATGCTTGGTACTCGTTGGCAGTTAAGGTGCTAATCGTTACCAAAAGCGCTTTCTAAGTGCGGTCTCGATATCAATCTCAACCCTAAAGTACTGCAAAATCGTCCAAACTGAATCGACTAAGGCTTCGGTAAGCGCTGGATAATCATCCTCGATAATTCCGTTAATTTCTTCGACTGTTTCATCGATATATTCTTGAATACCTTCCTCAAATTCGGTCTTTGTCGCTTGATTGCGGAAAAAGCTAAAGTTGTCGAGCTTTTCTATCAATTGATCAATAAGGACTCTTACCGAATTGAGTTGCTCAACTGTGATCGTGGGATCGGTGGCGATCAGTTTAAAAAAGCTCTGCACTTTGGTTTTGAGATCGAATAGCGTTGGGATTTGATCTCGATTTGCCGCCGCATTACTCACCTCTAATTTGGTTTGCTTGACGGGGGCAGGTGTCACATTCCCCTCTGATGCTTGCGGATTGGCCGTCATAGGCTCGGCATTGCTCGAAGCTGTTGCTGGTATTGCGTGATTGTGGGCTATGGTTGTGGGCGCTGGCGGTATCTCGCGCCCCAGTGTTTGTAGCAGGCGGCGCTGGAAATAGCTTTGCGGTAGGGCTTTGCTGAGTGCTTGCTCAAGCTGAGTTTCACTGTAGGAGGTTATCTGCAGCAGCGCTTCGAAAATCTCTTTATATTCTTGCTCAATAGCCGCTATTAGCGGGCTATTGCCTAAGCTATTAGTCACGGTTAAGTCGGCGCCATATTGCTGCAAAAGTCTTAAGATCCGCACCGCCGTTGATTCAAAGCGGGGGAACTCGATTGAACTGCCGCCTATCACAGCGCAAAGGGCAGGATTGGTGTCTTCGGCATTGATGGCATTTGGGTTGGCGCCATGTTCGAGTAGCACCTCTACGCAGGACTGTGCGCCGTAGTAACTGGCGCACATTAATGGTGTAAATTGCTCATCTACTGAGAATTCTTCTAACTTTGCACCATGGCGCAGTAAGAGTTCTACGGTTTTTCGCCGCATAGGGCCGGTAATTTCATCCCACCAATAGGTCGAAATCGCCTTGTGTAGAATGGGTGAGTTATCGTGACCGCAATGGGTAAAAATATCCCCGCCTTGGTGAATGAGCCATTCAAGTAGTTGGGTTCGACAGGAGATAGCCGCCGCAGACACATAGTTAGTGTTATAGATATTGGTGAGGCTTAAATCCAGCCCCTTGGTGAGCAGATATTCCATCACTTGGATAAGCGTTGCTTGATCTTCTTTCCCTGAACCACGCTGGCAGATAGTGAGTAAGGTTGGTTCATCCACCGCCCCAAATTTTTTATTGATATCCATACCATATTGCAGGAACAGATCGAAAAACTCGGGCAGAAAGGTTTTCTTTTCGACCATTGGATAAACCAATAGTCGTAAATTCGACCAGACTAACATCTCATAGGATTTACCCGTATTCACAAATTCGGCATTTGGATTAGCGCCATATTTGAGCAACAGTTCAAGGGCTTGGTAGATGTAACTCCGTTTATTCGGATCGGTAAATTGGGCATTATTAATATATTGGTTGAGCAAGGGTGAATGGTCGGCATCAGGCGGTGTCATCCTATAGATGCGATTGATATCGACGGTGGCCTTAATCAGTTTTTCGATAATCCTAAGGTCAAATTCTGAGGTCAATGCCGCATAGACCAAACTTTTAGCGTGGGAGTCGGCTTTGAGCTGCGGATAATGGTCTAACAGGTATTCAGTGTAGTCTTGCGCTTTAGCGTAAACGCATAGTTCGAGTAAATTAGCATCATCCCAGAAGCTGCTATCGTTGGCCATAATATAGCGTGACTTTTTAAATGCAGGGAAGCGTTTAACTAAGGGAGAAAATGTTTCTACTCCCCAAAATTCGCTCGAAGAAATAATGTTTTCAATTAGGCTTAATTTGCCAATGTCTAATGGAATATCTTTATTAATGATATGCAGGAACAGATCTTTATTGCGTTCATCATATAATATTTCTAGTGGGTGATTTAATTCACCATTAGTCCAAAAGCTCACCGGTTTATTGATATCTAAGTTAGCTGCAAGTAGAAGGTCGATCATGTCTCTACGTTGATGGTCTTGATAGATATATTGCGGATTAGGATGAAATAGATAGTTGAGCCAGCAATTATTATATTGATTTTGAAAGTAAAGATTGGCACTAGAGTCTAGGTATAGGGTAACGAGTTCTGAGTTGTTATATTCAATAGCCGAATGCAAAGCACTGAAACCATTACATTCGATTTTAGCGCCTTTGCTGAGCAAGTATTTTATAAGCACTAAATCGGACTGAGGACTGCAAGATAGTGGAACTAATATATTGCAGGGCGAAACATTGAGATCAATAAAGTTGAGATCTCCACTATCGGCAAGAAATTGATCAACTTTCTTTATTTTAGTCGAGGTCGAAAGCGTGTTATCTAGGCATATTTCCCGAAGTGTGAGTTTCTTATCACTAAAAATCCAACTGAGCATAATGTTCCCTATTTAATGCCGTTAACAAAATGGTATCAAACGCCTTTCAATTTATTAAAAATTGAGTGAGGTAAATTGCCATATTTTAATGCATTTAAGTTAAGAAAAACTATGCCCTAAGACTGATAATTAAAATCATCTTGCTGAATAACATTTGCTGATACAAATTGATAATGCCAAACAAGTTTAATCATGGCTGTTTGGCATTGTTACTTTGATTGGAATTCTGCTTCATATCCTATTGATTAAGCTCTAGCAGCATCGGCATTTCGCAGGCGTCGTGGCCTGTGTTCCCTAGGGGAGCCGACAGATGTACAAAGCCTAATTTCTCATAGAGTTTTACGGCTTCATTTAGTACAGCGGTGGTTTCTAAATAGCAGCTTTGATAACCCGTTTCGCGGGCGAAATCGAGTGCCATTAACGCTACGCGTTTTGCGAGTCCTTTGCCGCGGACTTCTGGCATAAAGTACATTTTTTGCAGTTCGCAGACGCCATCATTGTTAGCTAAAGGCGCAATACCGGCGCCGCCTAGAATGCGGCCCTCTAATTCAATAATCCAATAGTTGGCGCCCGCTTGGGAGTAGATCTGGCTTAGGCAATCTAAGGTCGGGTCCGCCACGCTATAGCCTTTATCCGCGGTTAAGCCGTATTCGGCCGAAACATCGCGGATGACTTTGGCAATTGCGGCATCATCTTGGGCTGTGGCTTGGCGAATGTGACAACGACTTTGCTGCTTGGCGTTATGTACGGCTTGGTTATATAACACGAGGGCCTCTTCGATTTGTGAAGTTTGCAATGGAGTCAGTTGGGCTAAGATCCCTTGGAATAATTGATTCTGCTGAGTATCCAATTTAACGAGTAATTTCTTACCCGCAGGTGTCAGTTGCACAACTAAGCAGCGACTGTCCCGTGGGTGCACCTGACTCTGGGCAAGATGTTTATCGATCAAATGCTTGATAGCGCGGCTCGCATTGGACTTATCTATGCTGAGTTTGCTTGCAAGCTCTTTGATGGTCAGGGGCTGCTTGCCTATCTCAAACAGGGCATGGGCTTGCACGGGCGAAAGGGGTAAATCCCCAAAGGCGGCGTTGAGCATGCCTAAATTTCTCACCAGATAGCGAGACAAATGCCTGAGTTGGGCGGATGAGCCTGACTCAGTCGTTTGCTTAGTTTGAGTCACAGGCTTCGCGGGATCTTGATCCAATGGTGCGTCTGTTTGAGCCATAGTCGAATAGGTTTGGTTGCATGTCACAACTAAGTTAGCGGGCTTTAATTCCTCTTGCAACATATTACTAACAATCTACTGTGTAAATATCAGGATTCAATAATGGCGCCATGGCGAGAATAATCGCTTGGGTGTAATTACTTTCACGGGTCGCATGGCCGTGGGTGAGTAAACCTATGGCACCGCCTTTTTGCTTAATATTGATTGTATTGAACAACCTATCCATGACATCCCCGAGTTCTTCCCCCGCTTCTAATGCCCGATAAACTTGCATTGGTAAAGGTAAAATCGCACTGCGGCCAATTGCAAGCTGGTCTTTATGGCCAATCGCGATATAGGCGAATGTGGCAGGGCCAAAGTCGAAACAATCGACACCGCCTTCCATCGCAAAATAGTAGTCAGCTTTAGTCTCTTGCGGGTCCTGTTGTTGACAATAGCGCACCCGATTTATCGCCCCTTGGCGAGTGTCGAGATCTGTCATTGGCTGCGCCGCAACACCAGAAGGGGCATCCATACCGCTGGCTTCTATGATGCTCTCAGGGAACAGCTGTGCCATGGCGTTAGTTGCCGCGTTGATTTTTACCGGGTTTTTAGAACCCACTTTTATCTTAATAATGTTTTGTTGCATATAAGTTATTTATTTTGGATTTTAATGTGGACGCTCGTTTGAATCATTGCTTAAATGGTCTGAGGTGTCTAAGCGTTTGGGTTTTCTATTCTGCCACAGTCGTCGGCGAAGCTCAGTAAAAAAGCCAACAGTAGGGGAGGCAATAGCCAGCCTTAGGGACTAGGAAGCGACATGCAACTATTGCTCCTTCAGTAATTTGGGCTGGAATAGGCAGTAAGGCTATGTCATTGAAGGAACCAAAACCAAGAGATAATAATAATGAAATTCAACAAACTCGTGATTGCTATGGGAATGGCCTGCGGTGTAATACTGACCGGCTGTAACGATAGCGAAGATAGCACTACGCCTACCGAACCTGAAACTCAACTGCAAGCTTTTGCCCCCAATGGTTTACTCAAAGCCAGTATTCGCCGTACTACCTATGGCGTGCCGCATATCCAAGCAGACAACTTAGAAAGTTTAGGTTTTGGTAGTGGTTATGCGCAGGCACAGGACAACTTATGTGTATTAGCCGATGGTTTTATCAAGGCGAACTCACAGCGTTCTATGTACTTTGGTCCCCATGCGTCGATTGACTTCACTACGGGTCAACCTACGGCGGAAGATAACGGTAACCTTATCTCAGATTTTGCCTATAAAGCGTTAAAGATCAGAGCGCAAGCCGAAGAAAAATGGCCGAAATTTAGTGAAAACTCTCGGGCACTTATCCAAGGTTTTACCTCTGGTTATAACCAATATCTTGCTGATGTCGAAGCGGGCACACAAACGGCAGAACCTTTCTGTGGCGGTCAGCCTTGGGTGAAACCCATAGTGCCAGAAGATGTGGTGACTTATTTGTTTTCTATCGCCTTATTACCGGGCGCAGCTAACTTTCTCGATCTGATTTTTTACGCTAACCCAGGAGATGCACAGGAATACATGCCGCGTATCGTTGGGCCCGCGCCTAGCCAAGACCAAACTGCGTTTGTGGCCGATATGCAGTCTAAGTTGATTGCCCGCGCGGCTCGTATCACGACACCAGAAACCAATCCCCGCGATTTAGGTTCAAATGGTTGGGGTTTAGGCAAGGATAAAACCGAAAATGGTAAGGGCATGGTGCTAGGTAATCCGCATTTCCCGCATACGGGTAACCTGCGTTTTTGGCAATCCCATATTACGATCCCAGGGCATTTAGATATGATGGGCGGCTCGTTAGTGGGTATGCCTGGACCGATTAATATTGGTTTCAATAAAGATCTCGCTTGGACTCATACCTTCTCTACCGCTGAGCATTTTGTGATGTATAACCTTGAGTTAGTCTCGGGTGATCGGATGCAGTATTTGTTTGATGGTAAACCTATGCCGATCACCAAAGAGACAGTATCGGTTCTAGTGAATGCAGGTCCTGCGGGCATGCTGGTCGCCGAGAAAGATATTTATACTACGGCCAAAGGCCCTATGGTCGAAGCTCCTCCTGCTTTAGCGCCTTTTGGTTGGGATGATGGCAGTGCCTTTATGATCCAAGATGCCAATATGGGGACTATGGACCCTGTTGACCATTGGTTAGCCATGAACATGGCGACGAACAAAGAAGAGTTCCAACAGGCATTTAAGGACTACGATGGTGTCATCTTCAATAACACTATGTACGCCGATAAAGAGGGCAATGCTTTTTATATCGACGACTCAACTGTGCCAGGATTATCTGAATCGGCAGTTGTGTTGTTAAAAACCTCACCGGATATTAAAGCGGCTAAGGCAAAAGCCGGATTTACGATTTTACCCGGTAACACTTCGTTGTTTAGCTTCGATGGTCCTACGCCCTATGAGCGTGCGCCCAAGCTTGAGCGCAGCGACTTTGTGCAAAACTCCAATGACCCCTTTTGGTCGACTAACTTGAATGAACCGCTGACTTACTTCTCGCCTATGTACGGCGCAGAGGCTGGACAGCTATCACTGCGGACACGGATGGGCTTGAGTTTAATGCAGGATGCCGCGGGGGCTGATGGCAAGTTCAGCTTGGAAGAACTCGAAGCGGCTGTGCTGTCGAATCGCAGTTATCTCGCCGAGTTAGTGCTGCCTGACTTGATTGCCCAGTGTGATGCCCAAGGCAGTACACCTGTGGTGGTGTCGGCGAGTTTATCTAAGGATATCTCTTCGGCTTGTGCGGCTTTAAAGGCGTGGAACGGTAAGCAAGATAACGACAGTAAAGGTGGTGCTTTACTACGTGAATTTGCCCATCTATTCAGCCAAACAACCATGTTGACCCAAGGATTCGATCCCGCTAATGCGGCAACGACACCTAAAACCTTGACTACGGATGGCAGTGCCTTAAAGGCCTTGGCTCACAGTGCGCTTAACCTTGAGGCCGCAGGCTTTGCCTTAGATGCGCCATTGGGGGATGTGCAATTTGTAGAGAAATCGCTGCCAGATGGAACGCCAAGCGGGTCGCGTTTACCTTGGCCGGGTAGCCATAATGCTGAAGGTGGATTCAACGTGTTTTCAACCAGTTTGTCGGGTGATGACACTTTGATCCCGCAACACAAATACGCTGCTGTGATGGATGTGGTCACTGGCAAGGCGATGAGTTCTGGCTTAACGGCGAAAGGATACCAAGTGCGTTACGGGTCAAGTTGGATGATGGCGGTGAACTTTACCGACGAGGGGCCTGTGGCGCGGGGGATTTTAACTTACTCTGAGTCGAGTAATATCTTAACGCCTGCGTTTGCCGATCAAAGTATCTTGTACTCGAGTGCTAAAAGCTTCCGTCCTTTGTTGTTCAAAGAGGCTGACATAGCCCCAGCTGTAGTGTCGACAACTGAGCTGACACTACAAAAACCATAAGTTAGATTTTGCGCTTTAATCGTTAGCGGCTCACTTCGGAGTTGAATCCGGATGAGCCGTTTTTTATGCGTGTTTACGACTGATAGCGATTTGTAAAAATTTAACATTAACGACTGTGATCTTGATCTACCTTAGACGTGAGTATGCTGTGACGCGTCTTGTTTTGTTGATTTTTGTGACACATGTCCGGTTAGCTGTTTTTCTCGGCGCTTATGCAATGTCACTGGATTTGGCTTGAGGTGAATATCTTGTATTTTTAAGTGGCTTTTTATGTATATGTTTTGATGCTGCATTGAAAACTTATTACATTAAATCAGCGATCTAGATCTCAATATCAGTTTATTATGAAATTCCCTTACATAAAGCCGTGTCAGATCAACTTTTATGGGCTTTTTTTGGTTATCCTTAGCGCGAATTTATTATGCTAGTCACACCGTAAGGTAACTTTTATATGCAAAAAGATGCGACCAGTGTTCTTGGAACACCTCAAAGCACACAGAATCTAGATTCAACGAAACACTTACCTTGGACTCGCCAAGACACGACTTGGATGTTGAGTTTGTTCGGCACTGCCGTTGGCGCTGGAATTTTATTTTTACCTATCAATGCGGGCATGGGCGGCTTTTGGCCTCTTGTGTTAATGGCAGTGATCATTGGTCCTATGACCTATCTTGCCCACCGTGGCTTATCTCGTTTTGTTTGTTCATCAAGCATTCCTGGTAGCGACATTACTCAAGTAGTTGAAGAGCATTTTGGTGTTGGTGCGGGTAAAGCCATTACCGTACTGTATTTCTTTGCTATCTACCCGATTGTATTAATTTACGGTGTGGGTATTACCAACACTGTTGATAGCTTTATCGTCAATCAGTTAGGCATGGCATCGCCACCACGCTTCATTCTATCGGGTGTATTGATCCTCGGTATGATGGCTGTAATGGTCGCAGGTGAGAAATTCATGCTCAAAGTGACACAACTTCTGGTGTATCCGCTGGTGGGTATTTTGGCCTTTATGTCTATCTACCTGATCCCTGAATGGAAAATGGATGCTTTACTCGTTGTACCAGAAGCGGGTGCATTTTTAGGCACAGTTTGGTTAACGATTCCAGTTTTAGTGTTTGCCTTTAACCATTCTCCAGCGATTTCACAGTTTTCTGTGTCATTGAAACGTGACCATGGCGCGAATGCTTCTCGCAAAGCTGATGTTATTTTACGTAATACTTCCATGATGTTAGTGGGCTTTGTGATGTTGTTTGTGTTCTCTTGTGTGCTGTCATTATCGCCAGCACAATTGGCCGAAGCGAAAGCTCAGAATCTGCCGATTTTGTCTTATCTCGCCAACGTGCATTCAAGTGGTTTTGTGAGCTACTTTGGTCCATTAATCGCCTTTATCGCGATTGTGTCTTCTTTCTTTGGCCATTACATGGGCGCGACAGAAGGCATGAAGGGGATTATTGTTAAGCAGTTAGACACGAATAAAAAAGGCATTTCAGAGCAAAAAATCAACAAATTTATTCTGGTGTTTATGTTTGTGACGATTTGGGCCGTGGCAATCAAAAACCCAAGTATTTTGAATATGATTGAAGCTTTAGGTGGCCCAATTATCGCGGCTATCCTGTACTTGATGCCTATGTACGCTGTATACAAAGTGCCAGCATTAAAAGCGCACCGTGGTCGCATCAGCAATATCTTCGTGGTTATAGCGGGTTTATTGGCAATGACGGCTATTCTGTTTGGCTTCTTTCGTTAAGTTTTAATCTTAGTAGGAACGCGGTTTGAATGTGAATCGTGAGTCGTAAAAAGAAAAGGATCGGGCCATTGGCCCGATCCTTTTTTATTACGTATAACATTTGAATCGCTTATTTTTCTTCGTACATTAAGTAGTAACTCTGCTTCATCCCTAACGCTTGATAGGTCTGCTGTGCGGCGAGATTTTCTTGCTCGACATATAAACGGAAGCTGGCGGCACCACCATTGGCTTCGGCCAGTTGTTTGACTTCGCTGTAGAGTTTGGCATAGATGCCTTGGCGACGATTTTTCGGGCGAATATACACACTCTGGATCCAGTAATAATCCTTCGCACGCCAATCGCTCCATTCAAATGTCACCATGAGTGAGCCGACTAGCTCACCTGCGATTTCAGCGACCAGGTAAAACCCTTTTTGCGGGCTCTCAAGTAGCGTGCCCACACCTCGAGTCAGTGTCGCTTCATCTAAGGCTAGGCCTTCGGTTTCTTGGGCCATGGCCTGATTAAACTGCACTAAGGCGATTAGGTCTTGAGCCTTAGCTTTACGAATCAACATACTACAACTCCTAGGCGGTTATTTGGCAATACCGCTCTTGTTTAGTAAACAACATTTTGTGGTTCACTTTATCATGGAACGACAAGGGATAACGAGTTTGGCAGTGGCAGGTTAGGCACTGATATTATTTATTACTGTGGATATTTGTACGACTAAAGTCTTATCTTCTAGGCTTATCTTTAGTGTCCTTTCGCTGAACTAAGTGAGTTAATGATGGGATTTATTAAGTCTACTCGCCGCTATAAACTTAAAATTTTACCCGTCTATGATATTGCTGCTGATGAACAGATAAATCATCGTCTGCATTTTATTTTAACGCTGTTGAGCTTCGGTTTATGGGGTTTAGTTTGGTGGTGGTTGGTCTTAAAAGCTAACGGTAAGTCCGACTTTATTTTCAGTGGTTTTGATGACGATTATTGGAGTTATTTGATTGAGCGTGAGCAACCGCCTGCGTCGCTTTATCGTCAGCAAATAGCACCAAAAAAAGTCACAGAATATTTTGATGCTTAAGCAGAAAAACTAACATCTCGGCGGCCAATTTAACAAAGTTGGTTTGGTTAATATTACTGATTTTAAGGCGGTTTAGCTCAACGTGACCCAGATCATCTCTCGATTAAAACCCCTCTGCTAGACTCGGCGATTGCCCCATTTAGACTGAGAAACTAGCGCGCTAGTTTTGGTCTTTGCCCCATCATAGTTTCGAATTCAAGGTTATCAATATGACAAAACAAAAGTCGTCAGCATTAGACCGTGTTTGGTCTCGCTGGATGTCAGTGCCGCTGTGGCTGCAAATTGTTATCGGTATGGTGCTAGGTATTTTAGTAGGCATCATCTTCGGCGAGCAAGCGACTCACTTAAAACCGATAGGCACCTTGTTTGTTAATTCCATTAAGATGCTGATTGTGCCATTGGTATTTTGCTCACTGATTGTGGGCGTCACTTCGATGCAAGATACGAACAAGATGGGGCGTATTGGTTTTAAATCTTTTGCGTTTTATCTCTTTACCACGGCTATCGCGATCACTATCGGTTTAATTGTCGGTTATGTTCTTCAACCCGGTGCTGGTTTAGGTTTGTCATTGGCAGATGGCGCGGCTCAAACTGCCAAAGAAATACCTTCTTTAGTCGATACTTTGATCGACATAGTGCCGACGAACCCTATTGCGGCTTTAGCAAGCGGGCAAATTTTGCAAGTTATAGTATTTGCGATTGTTTTAGGTATCGCCTTAGTGCTGATTGGCGAGCATGGAAAACCTGCAATTAAAGTGTTCGAAAGTTTAGCTGAGGCCATGTATAAAATGGCCGACATGGTGATGAAGCTCGCACCCTACGGTGTATTTGGGCTAATGGCTTGGGTAGCGGGGGAGTATGGGATTGATATGCTCTGGCCACTGATCAAAGTTATTATTGCTGTGTATCTTGGCTGTATTATTCATGTGCTTGGATTCTATAGTTTGTTACTGCGCGGATTTGCGAAGTTAAGCCCGCTGCAGTTTTTTAAAGGGATTAGCAATGCCATGTTAGTGGCGTTTACCACGTCGAGCTCTGCAGGCACGCTCCCTGTGAGTATGAAGTGTGCGAGTGAAAATTTGGGGGTTCATAAGAAGATCTCTAGCTTCGTATTACCGCTAGGCACCACAATCAATATGGATGGCACAGCATTATACCAAGGGGTCACAGTGCTGTTTGTGGCACAGGCGTTTGGTATCGACCTGACTTTAGTTGATTATCTCACCATTATTTTAACGGCGACGTTGGCCTCTATTGGTACTGCGGGTGTGCCCGGTGCGGGTTTAGTGATGTTGACTTTAGTGCTCACAACCGTAGGGCTTCCCTTAGAAGGGGTGGCATTGATTGCGGGAATTGACCGTATTTTAGATATGGTGCGTACTGTGGTAAACGTCTCCGGTGACTTAGTGGCGACGACTGTCATTGCAAAGTCTGAAGATGAGCTGGATATGGCGCATTATAATGCCGACATAGATCAAAGCGCCGTAATAGCCGAACAGAATATTGCCCTCGAAATTGCAGCGGCTAAGAGTGTCAAAGCATAGGGATCTTTTATTGCTGGTTCGTTAACTAAAAAACCGCCATTGGCGGTTTTTTTATGCTGACAAGTTTTATGGTTACTTCATTTGGCTTAACACTAACACTGGCTTGTCGTCGCTGTTAAGTAAGGTAAGTCGGCCTTGCACTAATTTTGCTTTGGTAACTAATGGCATAGCTTGCATCACTTTGTGCTCTTGCTGCATTAGGGCATCCACGCAGGCTTTCATTGTGCTACCGGCAGGAGATAGCTTAAGCTCTTCGCCTTGCTGAGTATATTGACCGAAAAAGTTATTGCAGCTGTTGTTGCCGTGTAATTTACCTTCGGCCTCAAAGGTGATTTGCGCTGGGCTGTAATCGATAGTCGGTTGGCCTTGGACCATTTCAATGTGCCAGCGGCCTTCTAATGGAATGGTATCATTTGGAGCTATATCGGCACTTTGGCAGGCGGTGATGCCTAAGAGTAATGCACCTAAGATGAATGTTTGTTTTAACATCGTTGCGGTTCCTTTTTCCATGATTATGGCCATAGTGTGACAAGTTTTTCGTAAGATCTAAAGGGGTTTATATGACAGGCTCATTTAAAAGTACTCTGAATTTGTTGAAGTTTTTACATTGGTTAGGTGTATTGATGCTAGTTTGTGGACTTGGGTTTTATATGTTGACGCAATGGAGTCTAGAGATAAGCGGCATGTTATTGATCTCAAGTCTGATTGGTTTAGGGTTGGTCTTAATGTCGCCCTATCCTGTGGTGCTGTTTATCCAATGGGCGAAGCGCCAAGATGAGCATTCCAAGTAATTTTGTACTGTCTAATTAAGTCTAAATTTCATTAAATCAAAGCTCTGCCGAATCTGCGGCGGGATTATCGTACAAGCTTGAGTCAATGGCGGGTTCTACTGGCGTGTCTGCGGCTTGGGATACAGGTGGGCGCATTGAATCGAGTTTACCCCGTGCGAGTTCCATCATAGGTGCAAGTTTGGCGCTGGATTCTGGAGTGAAGAAACTGTAACTCGCATCGAGCTTAAGCTGGTGGTTTTGCTGTTCTAACTGTTTTTCTACCCGCTTCATAATATGTTGAATATCTCGTTCACCATCGACAAAGGCCAGTACCACAAATTGGGTGCAGTTGTAATGGGCGGCAACGTCAGCGGTTCTTATCGTATCTTGGATTAACTTGCCTAACAGTCTGTGGTGATTATTTTCGAGTGGTATTGGAGTGTTATCCGTGCTCAATAATTCAAAGAAGATGATACCTGCATGGGCGCCAAAGCGGCGGCCTAAATTGAGCTGTCTTGGCGCCATCATCAAAAAACCATAATGATTGAGCATGCCGGTTTCTTGGTCGCGCATCGAAAGGGATTCAATTCTATGGTTCTGACACAGCAGAGATAATTCCTGTTGCAGCAATATCTGAAACGGTTCGAGCATAGCGGCATTGGCTAGCGGGTCTGCCATATGTGGGTTGAGTACACACAGGGCACCAAATTGGCTACCATCCGGCCAAGCGATAGGACGTGAGAGAATATGCTGAATACCATCAAAATCCCTTGGTAAATCCTCTAACATAAAGCTGCCGAGGTTTTGATATAAACCATCAGGTTGGCTGTTTTGTATCTGTTTGAAGAGTTCGAGTGCTGGGGGATATAAAGTGCCTGCGGTAAATTGCGGTGTTTCAGTGATTGAACTGACGATGATTTCAAACCCTGCACTGATTTTTTGGAATATGAAAACCGTGTTGGCGTTGTAATAGCTTTTGATGAGCTCACATTGGTGCATCCAGCGTGTGAGATTGACTTGTTGATTATCGGTATCAAGTAAACTCAAGTTGGGATTAATGGTTTCTGGCAACATACAAACGCCTAACTATGGCTAAATATCCATTAAGTTTGGGAAATAAAAGGATATTTAGCAAATCAAAGCCCTAAATATTGCCTTGTTCTTGCTGTGCCTATTAACCCAACCGAGTATACTGGCGGGCTGAAATTGGGCCCAAAGCCGAAATAATGCTGTGAGAACACTGTGAAAATTAGACTAGCCTTACCTCAAGATGTTGATTTATTAGCGATGCTAGAGAAAAAACATCTTAATGATGAATTAGCTTCCGCCAGTATGGGGTTACAAGGGCAAGCTTTTTCCCACAGTGAATTGAGCGAATTAGTGCAGCACCATTGGATTGTAGTGGCGCAGGTTGAGCAGCAGATCGTCGGTTACGTGATTGCAGGCCGTTGGGTTTTTTTCGAACATTGGCCCATTTACCGCACTTTGTTGAATCGTTTGGGGCAACTCGATTGGGATGGACCTAAATTAACTAAGGTCAATTCTTGCCAATACGGGCCGATATGGGTGCAGCAAGCCTACCGTGGGCAAGGGATTTTCGAGGCATTAGTCCGTGAAATTCGTCGCCAAGTTGCTCCGCATTTTAGCTATATGTTGACCTTTATTGCTGAAGATAATGAACGTTCTTTTGCCGCTCACTCGGGTAAAGCGCACATGCAGGTTGTGGATTTTTTCACCGTTTCGGCAAGGGATTATTATTTAATGGCGGCAAAGACCCAAGCTTAGTTGTTCAACAATAAGAATTAAGGGTTAAATCTCTACTAATATCAATAACGGAGATAAATACATGCGTGTGCAATTTGTTGAGTCATTATTAACGACTTATGCCAAGGTCAATTTATCGGCTTGGGACAGCTTGAGGTTAGTCTTATCTGAATGCGCTCACCATGAGTATGAGGCGAGGGGATTTGAAGTCGAGTTTTTATCTGACTTAGGGGCATTGCAACATTATTGGGTACAAGTGGGAGATATTTGGCTCGATTGTGGCCGAATCAATGCCTATTCGACGGTGATTACGCGACTGACCGATAAGGAACTTAGCCGTGTAAACTCCAAAAGCGCGTTAGAATGCGCTATTTTATCCCAAGAGCAGATCGGTCTACTCTGCATGCAAAATGCCCATTTCGATCATTGCTAAATTCATACTTGACCTTCAGGTCGCCACTAAAGGTGAACAGGTTTTCAGCAGCTTGTCTTGGATTGCTACTTTTAACATTCCCCCCAAAGAAGTCTGTGGTAAGTCTATGTTTGCTGACGACATAATTAAACTACATAGAATCACTGCCAATTAACTCAATATAAAATTGAAGTGAGATTGTACTAAAATAAGGTTTAGTATTTACAATTTTTAATATAAAAGCCTAGTTAACACTAGGCACAAACACGTTTTAATTCATTTTCAGTAAAATTTATTTTCCGTTGGAATGAATTGATCAACATCCGTGACTGGTAATAGGTCTAAGCTATTTTTGGCATGTTTTCGTAGTTTATTTTCGTTTGCCTCAGTTGCAATGTTTTGTAATATTGACCTGTAGCGTGAGTTATTGCTTTTGGCTAACACTTTACAAAGCCAAGAAACAGCATCGATCACGTAGGGATCTTCATTCTTTTTCTCAGTCCAGATTTTTTCAGCAAATAAATCTAGCACCTCTATTTTGATATGATCTTGTTGATAATAGCCTTTGGCTAAACTCTGTAATGTTGCTCCTGTGCTGTTTAACTGCATTTTTATTGATGATATATCATCTGACCATTCAATGTTTGGGGTCACTCGTTCGATAAAGAGAGCTGCTGACTTTTGTGCACTGAACTGGATACTTCCAAGGCCTTCATACTGATAGGTTACGCTAGGTGGTTTTTCTATCAGGAAATTTCCACCATATTTGGTAATCTTGTCCGGCTTGCCTAGTTTTGAAACAACCAAGTTTTCACTTTCTCCGCTAGCCAATTTGAGGAATAATTCTTTTTTTGAAAGTTCTATCTTTTTGGGTTGAAGACCTGAGTCAATTATTGAAACATGAGATAGGCCTCTTTTCTCAATAACTTTTGATACAACATTTCCGTTAATATCCTCTATCCATACCGCAGAGTAATCTTCACTTAAACTCCCATTAATAAGATATTTTTCGTTTTTCTTCGGTGTAAAATTAACTTCTCCCTCAATGATATAGTTTGAGGTTGAGCTAAAAATATATCCGATTGGAGCGGAGTGATGGACTTGGCCGATGAGATATAAGTTTATGGGTTTGATTGGAATCGACCTTGATGCGCCCATTGCAATCAATTGCGAGCCTTTTCCATTAGAAGCCGCTGAAGATGCTGTTAAGCTATTATGGATAGGTTCTCCATCGATTAGCTTTATATAATAAAAACTTGCTTTACTTCGACTTAGTCTTTGAAAACTATCATCAATTGTAGCAAGCTCTCCTGTATACCCTTCTGGTATCGATGAAGTATAAGACATGCAGCCAAACATAAGAAAAGATATTATTGTGGAAAGAAATAACTTCATTTAATTTCCTTTTTTATAGAGTAAATCTATTTTATTCGTCTGTTTATAGTCATTGATATTATTTGTGCATTTTTATCAATAGTACTTTTACCAATTATCAATACTTTTTCACCATAAAGTAGCGCTCAGGTGTCGTGGTGACTGTGCCTATGATCTCAAAACCTTGTTTCTCATAGAATACTGGGGCTTGAATCGATAAGGTATCCACTTGAGCTACCAAGCAACCGCGTTGTTTCGCCTCTGCTTCTGCAAGTGCCATCAGTTTACGCCCAAGCCCTGTGCCTCTGGTTTGGTCATCAACCCAGACGACATTGATTAAGAAGTTTTTATAGATAGTCCGGCCACCCACACCACCAATCAACTTGCCAGCTTCATCACGTGCAATGACAGCCAAAGGTACTGATTTCTCGGGTCCTAAGAGCCCAGCATTATATTGCCGAACGCCGTCTACCAGCGCATCCACAATCGTGGTATTTTCTTCACTCATAACTTCAAAGTTCATGTCAAAAACTCTTTCTGGAATGTGACTACTTTATAAACGTAAATGTTATTTCTGTTGTATTCAACTTTTGATTGATCTCACTAATGTTAATCATTATCATTCGCGAAATCATTTATGGGTTGCATTTGTAAACTAAGTTTACTAAACAGGAGAGGTTTATGTTATTTCGTCAAACTTGCTTGGCAGTTGCCATTACCGCTGTATTTGCGGGTAATTTTGTCCAAGCCGAAGAGGCTCCCGACAGAAAAATGGAAGTTATGGTTGTTACTGCCTCTGGATATGAACAGAAATTGGTTGATGCACCTGCCAGTATTTCTGTTATCACCCAAGAAGATTTGATGATAAAACCTTATACCACTCTCCTAGATGCAGTGCGTGACTTGGAAGGGGTTGATATTGGTGAAACCCGTGATAAAACAGGGCAAGGTACCATCAGTCTACGCGGTATGGGATCTGACTATACCTTAATCCTTGTCGATGGTAAGCGTCAGAATAACCATGGCGATATTTATCCAAACAGTTTTGGTGGCAATCAATTTGGTCATGTACCACCACTTGATGCTATTGATCGAATTGAAGTTATTCGTGGGCCAGCATCAACGTTATACGGTGCAGATGCTCTAGGTGGTGTGGTGAACATCATCACTAAAAAAGTGGGCGACGAATGGTCTGGCTCTATCACTCACAGCCGAACTCATCAAACCAATGATGCCTATGGTGAAGATATCACTACCGATTTCAGCGTGATGGGTCCCCTCATTAAAGGCGTTCTTGGGTTATCGATTCATGGCAGTATCTATGATCGAATGGGGTCTACACCAGAGTACGCACCAGTAGATTATCCCAATGGAGAAGTACGCACTCGTTCACTCGGTTTTGGTGGTGGCGGTAAAACCGTCGATAACGAAAATCATATGTTAGGTGGGAGTTTAAGTTGGACGCTAAATGAACATCACAAAATTTGGTTTGATTTAGATTCCTCATCTCAAGATTATGATAATACGCCACTGATCAATGATAACGGTGAACGCGAGTATCCGCTTGGTACTGTTGATAATATCGATAGTCTCTGGATTGCCAGTAACTTCTGTAAAGGCGGCGTAGGTTCCCGTGAGGCTGCTTGTCTAGCCAGCGGTGGTGAATGGGCAAGACGCTCAAATCCGCGAGCGGGTTACAGCGAGACTCAAAAATTTACCCGTGATGCTTGGGCATTAACCCATGAAGGTGCTTGGGATTTTGGTACAAGCTTTGTGTCACTATCCTATGTAGACACACAAAATAATGGCCGCACACTGCCATTTACCACTGCTGAGCGAGTATTACTACTGCAGATGATTGATGGTAAAGGGGATTACACCGGCATGACTGAAGCCGAACGTAAAGCGATTGCTGAATCCACTTTCCTGCCTAGACCTAAACGCGAAATGGCAAGTAATCAATATACGCTTGATATGAAACTCGATATTCCATTTGAAGCTGCAGGAAATCATGTCGCAGTGACGGGTGCGCAGGTGATTCGTGGTGAGTTGAAAGACGGTGTATTTGGTATGGAAGAAGGTACGCCGGGCGCAGTACAAGAACATAATATGTGGTCTGTTTTTGCTGAAGATACATGGAGCATGACTTCTGATTTATCTGTTACTGCGGGTTTACGTCATGATGATCATGAAATATTTGGCAATCAACTCAGCCCACGTCTATACGGCGTTTACACCATTAATAATGAGTGGACTGTAAAGGGTGGGGTGAGCACAGGTTTTAAAACACCTAAAACCACACAATTGTATGATGGTGTCGTTGGCTTTGGTGGCCAAGGAACCTCACCGCAATTTGGTAACCCAGATCTCGAAGCTGAAACCAGTGTGTCCAGCGAAGTCGCCCTGTATTGGTCTCATCCAGATGGCCATAATTTTAACGTCACTATCTTTAAAAATGACTTTGACGATAAGATTGCTTCACAACCCTGTGGTAAAGGTACGAGCATAGAATGTTCCGATGCGGGTGAATATGCTGATTTAGGTTATGCAGTCAGTAGCAAAACAGTCAACATAGATAAAGTTACTATTCAAGGAGCTGAGCTCGCGGGACGTTGGGAAATTCTAGATGCCTTAACGTTAAATGCTAATTATACCTACACAGATAGCGAGCAGAAAAGCGGTGCAGAGCAAGGCCGTCCACTCGGCAACAGTGCCAAGCATATGGCAAACGCGACATTAAAATGGGAGTTGACCGACTCATTTAACGTATTCTTGACCTCAGAATACCGTGCTAAACGTTATCGCTCTTGGGATATCATTAATGATGCTGCACTTTACTATAAGGGTTATAACGTGTTCCATCTTGGTGGTTCTTATCAGGCGAGTGAGTTTGTCACCTTCAACATGCGAGTAAATAACTTGTTTGATAAAGATTTTACTTCATACGATATTGTCTTCACCGAATGTAGTGACACTAGCACGACTTGTGTCTCTGACGATAATGGCCAAAACGGATACACAGCATCTTACGTTGATGATTTTAATAACAAAGATAAGGCCCGTAACTTCTGGGTTGGTATGAATGTACGTTTCTAAACGAATACCCTGTGCATTAGCCATTATTTGATATTCATGGGCGATAGATAAAACTGAGAGTTACCCGTTTGATAAAGGTATCCACTATCAATTAAACAATAGGGTAACTCTCATTACTCATTACTCATTACTCATTACTCATTACTCATTACTCATTACTCATTACTCATTACTCATTACTCATTACTCATTACTCATTACTCATTACTCATTACTCAGTGCACCTGCACTGTGCTGGAGAGTCCGCACTATCGAGCCATCAATAAAGACCCATTCCGTGTCGGCCATTTTCACTAAAGCTTTGAGTAAATAGGCCTGAATGTCTTTTTAGACCATAAATGAAACCCTCTAAAAACCGTACTCCAATGGCCCAACTCTTTGGGTCAATCTTGCTAAGGGGGGCCTGCTAGAAGGCGGTAAAGAATGCCTTCGAATGTTTGTCTATGTTCAGGTTTATCATAAACATGGCCTGTGCTGTTCATTAAATGAAATAGCGTTTCCCTGCGTGCATTGGTTAGTATCAATCTTGGCATGCTCTCTAAAAATCATTCTCGAAAGCTCAATAGATCCTAGATGAAGTCAGAAACATTAAAGGTGCTAGCGTATAAGTCTAAAGTATCAGCCATTGCCCGTTTGGGTAAGTACCAATATAACCAAAGGGTATTCTTCCACAGAGATACCAAAATAGGCGTTCACTCGTAAAGGCTGAAAGTTTAACGTCAGCTAGTAGCAGTGTTGCGAGCGTATTAGCGTCATCGGATGTCAGCGCGCATATTTCTGCAACGGGAATAATTTTCCAAGTGGAGAGGTAAGCTGACTTAGAAATTTCATCGACTTCGCTGTCAGAAATCCAAGCATGCACATCATTTACTACTGCCTTTGTTTTTAACGAATTTGCCAAGTCATGATCAGTTACACACAGGCTTTCATAGTGGATTTCGTAAGGTGTTTCAAAAAAGGCTTCAGGATCGGATTCAAGAAAAGCGGCGATCTCCTCTAATGTACCGTATGTCTTTGCTGTTTCCTCTGGCAGACCTACGTTGGCTGCCCATGCACAAGATTGAAGTTGCTGTAATAAGATGGCGTTATCGGTCATGGGATCAGTGCACTCTAATGGTCTGTGTATATGCTGCTTTTTATCTTGCCATATTTGTCTTAGCACTATTAATCTAACTAAATGTCAGACATAAAAAAACCGCTGGGTAGCGGTTTTTTATGGGTCTTAAGTGTAAAAATTGAAATGAATTAAGACTATAGACCCGCGTCAGCACGTAATATTTCGGCTTTATCAGTCGCTTCCCATGGGAATTCGCTGCGACCAAAGTGGCCATAAGCGGCGGTCGCTTGATAAATTGGACGTGCTAAATCTAGCATGGCCGTTAAACCGTATGGGCGCAGTTCAAAGTGTTGACGTACTAACTTGATCAGCACTTCTTCAGATACTTTACCGGTACCGAAGGTCTCGATGCTGATAGAGGTCGGCTCTGCCACACCAATTGCGTAAGACACTTGGATTTCACAGCGATCAGCAAGACCTGCTGCAACTATGTTTTTTGCCACATAACGGGCAGCATATGCCGCGCTACGATCCACTTTTGATGGATCTTTACCAGAGAATGCGCCACCACCATGACGGGCCATGCCGCCGTAGGTGTCAACGATGATCTTACGACCCGTTAAGCCGCAATCGCCTACTGGACCACCGATAACAAAACGGCCAGTTGGGTTGATAAAGAACTTAGTATCTTTGTTTAACCATTGAGCCGGTAATACTGGCTTGATAATGGTTTCCATCACGCCTTCAATTAAGTCGGCTTGTGAAACGTCATCTCTGTGCTGAGTCGATAACACAACTGCATCGATACCGATAATTTTGCCATCATCATAGGCAAAAGTGACTTGGCTTTTCGCATCTGGGCGTAACCAAGGTAGCGTGCCATTTTTACGCACTTCAGACTGACGTTTCACTAATGCGTGGGCATAGGTGATAGGTGCAGGCATCAGAATGTCGGTTTCGTTGTTGGCATAGCCAAACATTAACCCTTGATCGCCAGCACCTTGCTCTGCAGGGTCTGCGCGGTCTACACCTTGATTGATGTCGGGTGATTGCTTACCAATGGCGTTTAATACTGCGCACGAGTCTGCATCAAACCCCATATCTGAATGGGTATAACCAATTTCACGCACCGTTTTACGGGTGATTTCTTCAATATCAACCCAGGCAGAGGTAGTGACTTCACCACCCACTAATACCATGCCGGTTTTGACATAAGTTTCACACGCTACGCGTGCTTTTGGATCTTGAGCCAGAATTGCATCTAGCACAGCATCAGAAATCTGATCTGCAATCTTATCGGGATGACCTTCTGATACCGACTCAGAAGTAAACAAGTGCTTTGCCATAGTAGGAAAATCTCGTCGTTAGCATTCAAACGTGTAGAAGCATCTACATCTAGACGGCTATTTTAGTTTAAATCCGATTGCCGATCACCCCCGATAATAAAAAATCCTCTCAGATTGTGACCTGAAAACGACTACGCTCTGTCATAAATAGGTTATTTTACTTATATTTCATAGCATTAAGTTTACTATGTTTTTGAGAAATTTATTTCTCCATTACAAGTGATCCTTGCTATGCCCTCTCAAGTAAACGCCAGCAAAGTGACTGGCTTGTTTCTGCGACTTGTATACCCAAGCGACCTGAATCCTGCATCTTCAGGTTGTTTGGGTACATATTCGCCCATCTTTTGCTGAGTGAATGGTAATTTTAGTTTGCGTCACACTGGCATGTAGGGGAAAATATGCATCCAAATTGCCCGCTAGACCCCACAAACAAGCAGGAGAGAGCATGTCTTCCCGTAAAGTACTCGCAAACGCAATCCGTGCGTTAAGTATGGATGCAGTTCAAAAAGCAAATTCAGGCCATCCCGGCGCCCCAATGGGTATGGCAGATATTGCTGAAGTGCTGTGGAATGATTTCCTTAAGCACAACCCGAACAATCCGAAATGGGTAGATAGAGATCGTTTTATCCTCTCTAACGGTCACGGTTCAATGCTGATTTACTCTTTACTTCACCTGACTGGTTATGAATTACCAATTGAAGAGCTAAAACAGTTCCGTCAATTGCATTCTAAAACCCCGGGTCACCCAGAATACGGTTACACCCCAGGTGTTGAAACCACAACGGGTCCACTCGGTGCGGGCATCAGCAACGCTGTCGGTATGGCGATTGCTGAGAAAACCTTAGCGGCACAGTTTAACCGTGATGGTCACGATATCGTTGATCACTACACTTACTGCTTCCTCGGCGATGGCTGTTTGATGGAAGGCATTTCCCACGAAGCCTGTTCATTAGCCGGTACTTTAGGTTTAGGTAAACTGGTCGCATTTTGGGATGACAACGGTATTTCTATCGATGGCCATGTTGAAGGCTGGTTCACCGATGATACGCCAAAACGTTTTGAAGCTTACGGCTGGCATGTGATTGCCGGTGTTGACGGTCACGATAGCGCGGCAATCCGTGCTGCTATCGAAGCGGCTAAAGCCGTTACCGATAAACCAACCATGATTTGCTGCAAAACCATTATCGGTTTTGGTTCACCCAACAAATCTGGCAGCCACGATTGTCACGGCGCGCCACTAGGCGATGCAGAAATCGCAGCCGCCCGTGAATTCCTTGGCTGGCCACATGCACCATTTGAAATCCCTGCTGACGTTTATGCCGGTTGGGATGCCAAAGAAGCCGGTGCGGCCCGTGAAGCAGCGTGGAACGAGAAGTTTGCAGCATATCGCGCTGCTCACCCAGAACTGGCTGCTGAATATGAGCGTCGCGTTCTGAAAGGTGAATTACCGGCTGATTTCGAAGAAAAAGCGCAGGCATTCGTACAAGCATCACAGGACAAAGCCGAAGGCATTGCGAGCCGTAAAGCCTCACAAAATGCTATCGGTGCATTTGGCGCTATGTTGCCTGAACTGTTAGGCGGCTCTGCTGACTTAGCGGGTTCTAACTTGACACTGTGGTCAGGTTCTAAAGGTATTCAAGACGATCCAGCTGGTAACTACATTTACTACGGCGTGCGTGAATTCGGCATGAGCGGCATTATGAACGGTGCTTCGCTGCATGGTGGTTTCATCAATTACGGCGCAACTTTCATGATGTTCATGGAATATGCTCGTAACGCAGTTCGTATGTCGGCGCTGATGGGCATTCAAAACATCTTCGTTTATACCCATGACTCTATCGGTCAAGGTGAAGATGGCCCAACGCATCAGCCAGTTGAGCAATTAGCTAACCTGCGTATGACGCCAAATATGGCCGTATGGCGTCCATGTGATGCGGCAGAAACGGCTGTTTCTTGGAAAGCGGCGATTGAGCGCCGTAATGCACCTACGTCACTGATCTTCAGCCGTCAAAACCTGAAAGCGCAAGCGCGTACCGCTGAGCAATTAGCTAATGTGGCTAAAGGTGCTTATGTACTGCAAGACTGTGCGGGTACACCAGAACTGATCCTGATCGCAACTGGTAGCGAAGTACAATTGGCAATGGATGCAGCCGCTGCACTGACTGAGCAAGGTAAACACGTTCGCGTAGTTTCTATGCCATCGACGACTGAGTTCGATAAGCAAGATGCCGCGTATAAAGAATCTGTATTACCACGTGCAGTGACTAAACGTGTGGCTATTGAAGCGGCGCATACCGATTTCTGGTACAAGTACGTCGGGTTTGAAGGCACAGTTGTGGGCATGACCACATTTGGTGAGTCTGCGCCGGGTAACGTGCTATTGAATCACTTCGGTTTCACCGTTGAAAATGTGCTGAATGCTGCAAAATCATTGGGCTAATCGCTCAAGGGATTAGATTCAATACAAAAGGTTAAACTTTTTAAGTGTTAATCTGTATAATGCGGCCTGCAATCGTTTGCAGGCCGTTTTTGTATTAAGAGGAAATTGAGACCTCAATGATCCGAGTCGCTATCAATGGTTATGGCCGTATCGGCCGCTCTATTCTTCGTGCTTTGTACGAGTCTGGAAAACGGCAGCAAATGCAGATTGTCGCGATTAATGAATTAGCTAAACCTGAAGCCATTATTCATCTGACCCAGTACGACACCACTCACGGTCGGTTTGCGCACAAAGTGAAACTCGTCGATGATCACATGCTGATTGGCGACGATGCGATAAAAATTCTCCACGAGCCCGATCCGGCAAAACTCCCTTGGCACGAGATGGACATAGATATTGTCTATGAAGCCACAGGCGTATTAGTCGATCGTCAAAGCTGCGAAGCCCATATTCACGCCGGCGCTAAACAAGTGCTGATAAGTCATCCATCCTCAGCCGATGTCGATGGCACGATTGTCTATGGTGTAAACCACGATTTACTCCGCGCCGAACATACTGTGGTGTCCAACGCTTCTTGCACCACAAACTGTATCGTGCCTGTGATCGATGTGCTCGATCGCCACTTCGGAGTTAAAAGCGGTGCCATTACCACTATCCATTCGGCGATGAATGATCAGCAAGTGATTGATGCTTATCATGATGATTTGCGTCGTACCCGCGCTGCTGGCCAATCGATTATTCCTGTCGACACTAAGCTTGCCCGCGGTATTGAGCGGATCTTGCCACACATGAAAAATAAGTTTGAAGCGATTTCGGTGCGCGTGCCCACCATCAACGTGACCGCCATCGATTTGTCCGTGACCTTAGAAAAAACCGTCGATATTGCCACAGTCAATCAGGTGCTGGAATCAGCCGCCAATGGGCGATTTAATGGCATCTTAGGCTATACTGATGAGCCCTTAGTCTCATGTGATTTCAACCATGATCCGCGCTCCAGTATTGTCGATGGTACCCAGACCCGCGTGAGCGCCGGTCAGTTGGTGAAGTTACTCCTGTGGTGCGATAACGAGTGGGGTTTTGCCAATCGTATGTTAGATACGAGTTTGGCGATGATTGCGGCCAAGCGAGGCTGATAAAAGTAGATTATTCACTTGTGGGTCACTGAATTTATGTCAATTCGACGGGATGTCGAGCGCCGAGCGGCAGTCAATTCATACCGGCTATGTGTGAAACAGTTTGTTTTTTGATTATAAAAGGAAGCGTTACCATGGCAATTATCAATATGTCAGATCTGGATCTACAAGGTAAGCGCGTGCTTATCCGCGAAGATCTCAATGTCCCTGTCAGCAATGGCGTCGTCACCAGTGATGCACGTCTGCGCGCCTCTCTACCGACTATCGAGTTGGCCCTTGAAAAAGGTGCGGCTGTGATGGTGATGTCGCATTTAGGTCGTCCGACCGAAGGCGAATACAATGCTGAATATTCTCTGCAACCTGTGGTCGATTATTTGGCAAAAGCCCTGTCTTCTCCTGTGCGTTTAGCGACCGACTATTTAGATGGCGTTGACGTTGCCGTGGGTGAAGTGGTTGTGTTCGAAAACGTGCGTTTCAACGTGGGTGAAGGCAAGAACAACGAAGCCTTATCGAAAAAAATGGCGGCGCTGTGTGATGTCTATGTGATGGACGCCTTCGGTACTGCACATCGTGCCCAAGCATCGACCCATGGCGTGGGCATGTTTGCCCCAATCGCCTGTGCCGGTCCATTACTGGCGCAAGAATTAGATGCCTTAGGTAAAGCGTTAGATAACCCTGCGCGTCCAATGGTGGCTATTGTCGGTGGCTCTAAAGTGTCGACTAAGCTGACCGTGCTAGAAAGTCTTTCAGGCATAGTCGATCAGTTAGTGGTTGGCGGCGGTATTGCCAATACTTTCATTGCGGCGGCGGGCTACAATGTCGGTAAATCGCTGTATGAAGCGGATTTGATCGACGAAGCTAAGCGTTTAGTGGCTAATGCTAAGAGCCGTGGCGCCGATATTCCTGTGCCGACCGATGTGGTCGTTGCGGGCGAGTTTAGCCCAACAGCAGCGGCAACGTTAAAATCGGTTAGCGAAGTCGCTGATGGCGAAATGATTTTCGATATTGGTCCAGATAGCGCTGAAGCACTGGCTAAAATCATCGAATCTGCTGGCACTATCGTGTGGAACGGCCCTGTGGGCGTGTTCGAATTCGACCAATTCGGTGAAGGTACTAAGCGTATCGCCCAAGCGATTGCTGATTCAAAAGCGTTCTCTATCGCAGGCGGTGGTGACACTTTGGCTGCGGTTGATAAGTACGGTATTGCCGATAAAGTGTCTTACATTTCGACTGGCGGCGGTGCTTTCCTCGAGTTTCTCGAAGGTAAAGAATTACCGGCTGTGGCTATGTTAGAAAAGCGCGGCGCTTAATCATTAAGTTTTAAAAACGCGGCGCATAAGACGCTGCGATAAGCTCTGATAACATCAAAGCTTTGATAAAAAGTAAAAAATTATAAAAAAACCGCCCGTATTCATCTAAGGTACTTAATTTAAGTTGTTTAATTAAGGTACAGAGTTGAATGCGGGTATAAAAATCCATCCAAACGATAGCGACCTCGGTGATAGATATCACCCTATTATTGGAGTTAAAAAATGGCGTTAATTTCCCTACGACAACTACTTGATCACGCAGCAGAACATGGATACGGTGTGCCTGCGTTTAACGTTAACAACTTAGAACAGATGCGTGCCATCATGCAGGCCGCTGAAGCAACAGACAGCCCAGTGATAGTGCAAGCTTCTGCTGGCGCGCGTAAATACGCTCGCCCACAGTTCTTAAAATATTTGATGGCAGCGGCTCTTGAGCAGTACCCAGATATTCCAGTGTGTATTCACCAAGACCACGGTACCGATCCTGATATTTGTCAGCGTTCTATCCAATTAGGCATGTCATCAGTCATGATGGACGGCTCTTTGATGGCTGACGGCAAAACGCCTGCATCGTACGAGTACAACGTTGATGTTACCCGTCGTACAGTGGCATTTGCCCATGCGTGTGGTGTGTCAGTTGAAGGTGAAATCGGCTGTTTAGGCAGCTTAGAAACTGGCCAAGCTGGCGAAGAAGATGGTGTTGGTGCATCAGGTATTTTAAGTCACGATCAAATGTTGACTAGCCCTGAAGAAGCGGCGCGTTTCGTTGCCGATACCCATGTTGATGCACTCGCGATTGCTATCGGTACTAGCCATGGTGCATATAAGTTCAGTCGTAAACCGACGGGCGATGTACTGCGTATCGACCGCATCAAAGAAATTCATGCGCGTATTCCTAATACTCACTTAGTGATGCACGGTTCATCTTCTGTGCCACAAGAGTGGCTAAAGATCATCAATCAATATGGTGGTCAGATCCCAGAAACCTACGGCGTACCATTAGAAGAAATCGTAGAAGGTATCAAACACGGTGTACGTAAAGTCAACATTGATACCGACTTACGTTTAGCATCAACGGGTGCCGTTCGTAAATTCTTAGCTGAACACCCAAGTGAATTTGATCCACGTAAATTCCTGAAAGCATCAATGGAAGCCATGGCCGATATCTGTACGGTTCGCTATGAAGCTTTCGGCTGTGCAGGTCAAGCATCTAAGATTAAGCCATTGTCTTTACAAGCAATGTATAAAGCGTATCAGTCTGGCGCGTTAGATCCTAAGATCAATATGTAAGCGTTATCGCTGAGATAAAAACCCGCTAAAGCGGGTTTTTTTATACTTAAAATAGCTGCAATTTTCATTTTTTAATCGTAAATGTTAATATCGCGCAGATTTTCAGGGGAAAATACTAACCCTTATTAATATGTGCTTATTCAGCATCGCTGGGACGAACAGATATTTATAGGGATTGGATTTAACGGAACAGGAACGGATAAACATGAAGAAAGTACTGACCGCAGCACTATTAATGACTGCACCTTTTATGGCGACAGCTGGGGCCGATTTTGTAAAAGGCGATGAGACATTCGCAGGTGAAGCTGAACTTGGTGCAACCTTAACCACAGGTAACACTGAAACCTCATCATTCAAAGGACGTTTAAATCTTAAGCATGAGCTTGGCGATTGGGAGAATCAGTACTTACTCGAAGGTTTATATAAAGAGGATACAGGTTCTGTTACCGCGAAACGCTATTTAGCGGGCGCACAAGGTAACTACAAGATGACAGATCGTAGCTACTTGTTTGCTAATGGTAATTATGAAGTTGATCCGTTCACAGGTTATGATTACACGCTATCTGGCGCAGCGGGTTATGGTTATAGATTCTATGATACTAGTAAGACCTTTTTAGATGTCGAAGTCGGTCCAGGTTATATCTATCAGCGTCTTGATACAGAACAAGCACTTATCGAAGGCCATGACACCAATGACAGCGTCGTTGCTCACGGTGTGATCAACTTTGAAACCGAAATCACTGACAGCTCTAAATTCCAACAACGTTTCGTTGCCGATTACGGTGATAAGCTCGATGCCCGTTCTGAAACTTCGTTAACGGCGAATATTATCGGCGCATTAGCAATGAAGTTTGCCATTATTGTGCGTTACAACAGCGAGCCGTTGGATAATAAGAAAAGTACAGATACAGAAACCAATATGACCTTGTTATATTCCTTCTAATGCAGTGACGCTGATTAGAAACTAAAAAGCACCTTTGAGGTGCTTTTTTATTGGCTCTTTTTAGACTAAGTTAAATGTTTCTTTATTAGTTATCGCTGTAGTTATACAAAAATTAATGTTTTAAACGCCTTTGGTTATAGGGTAATGCATAGAAAGTTGCGTTTTATCAACATTTACTATGCCGAAGCTATGGTAATTTTCGACTAATTTCCTACGTAGAGATGAACTTTAATGAAATTACAGCGGTTGTTTAAAGGCAGTGGAATGGCGTTATGGAGTCTATTCTGCGTTGCAATATTGAGCGGATTCTCACCTGCAGCATGGGCTATGACAGAAGGGATAGAACGGCTTAATTTAACCGCCTCGAGTGTGGGTTATGTTGCCGTCTTTGTGTTTGTACTTGCATACATAATGGTGATGGCTGAGGAGTCGTTACATTTACGCAAGTCGAAACCTGTGCTGGTCGCGGCAGGGATTATCTGGGGCATGATAGGTTTTGTGTATGTACAAAATGGTATGTCTGAAGTGTCGGAAGCGGCATTCAAACATAACTTGCTTGAATATGCAGAGCTTCTACTCTTCTTACTCGTGGCGATGACTTATATCAATGCTATGGAAGAGCGAAATTTGTTTGATGCCATTCGTGGTTGGCTTGTCGGCCGTGGGTTTAGTCTAAGAACCGTATTTTGGTTGACGGGGTTTATGGCGTTCTTTATCTCACCCGTGGCAGATAATTTAACGACTGCGCTATTGATGTGTGCCGTGGTGATGAAGGTGGGGGCAGGGCAACGCAAGTTTATCACCCTAGCCTGTATCAACATTGTTGTTGCGGCTAATGCGGGTGGCGCGTTTAGCCCGTTTGGTGATATCACGACCTTAATGGTGTGGCAAAAAGGATTAGTGCACTTTAGCGATTTCTTCCATCTGTTTATTCCTGC
This sequence comes from Shewanella sp. SM95, assembly GCF_025653595.1. Lineage (NCBI taxonomy): Bacteria > Pseudomonadati > Pseudomonadota > Gammaproteobacteria > Alteromonadales > Shewanellaceae > Shewanella > Shewanella sp. SM95. The sequence goes on along the minus strand of NZ_JAKKSE010000006.1, from coordinate 62,335 downwards.
TTTAGTGAACTTTGCATTACCCGCTGCCATTATGAGTGTGTTTATTCCACATTTCGTGCCAGAGCCAGAAAAAGAGCATGTTTATACTAAGCCGGGTGCTAAGCGAATTGTTGCGTTGTTTTTACTCACAATCGCTACGGCAGTGTGTGCTCATTCCTTCTTAGGTATGCCGCCTGTATTGGGTATGATGACGGGATTAGGTTTCTTACAATTCTTTGGTTTTTATCTGCGTAAAACCTTCAATCGTTCCGTTGCCCGCGAACGTGCAAAGGCTGAATTGCGTCAGGACGAGCAGCGTCTTCAGCAGCTTGGTAGTGTGGTGCCCTTCGATGTGTTTAGCAGGATCTCCCGCGCTGAATGGGATACCCTGTTGTTCTTTTATGGTGTAGTGCTATGTGTGGGTGGCCTTGGCTTTATGGGGTACTTGAGCTTAGTATCTGAGGCTTTGTATTCCAATTGGGATACGACCTATGCCAACGTGGCTATCGGTCTGTTGTCTTCGGTTGTTGATAATATTCCGGTGATGTTTGCTGTATTGACGATGAACCCTGAGATGGCCTTAGGCCAATGGTTACTGGTAACGTTAACCGCAGGAGTTGGGGGCAGTTTATTGTCAATTGGCAGTGCTGCAGGGGTCGCGTTAATGGGACAAGCTAGGGGGATTTACACCTTTGGTGCCCATTTGCGTTGGACACCTGTCATTGCGCTGGGTTATATCGCGAGCATTTTAGTACATATGTGGCTCAATGCCGCGATGTTCTAAATAAAAGTACTGAGCATTCATCATTTGGGCTGTATTGACGTTTGCGAGTCGTTTTGTAGCGGATAATATCGCGAATTATTTAGCGAACAACATCGAGCTAACAAAATTCAATCGCATAACGTCTAGATATCAATGAATAAAATAGAGGCATCCGATGGATGCCTCTATTTGTTTGGATATGTCATGGGAAGGATTATTGCGGTAGAACTTGGATTAAATCCAGCTCGTTATTGGCTTTTTCACCGTAGATCTGAATCGCGACTTTAATTTGTGCCACTGAACCACTTGGATCCTGCTGAGCCCAATCTAAGCCAGCTATCTCAAATTGATATTGACCGCTTGTGACTTCGGTTAATTTACCGCTGCATTCTCCAAGACTTTGGCAACGATAATTTTGGGTAACATGCCAGTGTTTCCATGCCTTCGGATTCGAGGATTCCTTGGCTTTGTCGGGGAACCCAAAATAGTAAATATCATAGGTTTTTGCCGCAGTGATCGCTTCTTGTTGCGCATCCGTCAGTGAAAATTGAATTGTCCCTGTACTCGAGTCAAATTGCTCAAGCTTGAGATTTATCTGCGTTGCTTCATCAATGTTTACTGCATTTTCGACGGGAGGTGGCTGCGGAGTTTCTGGCTCAGTGTTATTGCTGTCACTGCCACATCCTACGAGCATTAATGTCGCGAGGGTCAATGTGAGTAATGGGTATTTCATCACAGTCTCCTTAATTGAAATGCCCTGTATGGCAAGTGGTGCATTCCATGTCTGTTTTTACACTTGCCGCAGAGCCTAGTGTGCTAGTACTACCGTGACAAGTTTGGCAATCTTGTGCATCTGGTGTTGGTTTACTACCAACAAGGGCGCCGATATTCTCCCCTTGATAGGCACGATTTAATACATCGACTAAGTAATAAGCCATAGACGCGGATAAGCGGTAACAGCGTTCACCTTTTTTCGCGAATGGTAAGCCAGAAGCCTTTGACCAGTTACTGATAGATGAGTGACATAACACGCTCTTGGCTTTTGATGAACTGCCCACAAGAGCCGTTTTTTCTGCTGTCGAGCCAATACCAGTAACAAATTCAGGTGAAGATAAAGGGAGCGTTGTATTTTCGTAGTAGCGGAAGGTATTGGCTATCACGGCGTTATTGTGACCATTAATGTCATCTAAAATATTCACTAACATGCCTATCGCATTAAGATTACCGCAGAGTGTGCCTTGGCCCATTACCCCTGCAAAACCATAGGCGGCTAATGCCGTTGGGATTGTTTTGAACTTGTCTGCATCGGTACTATTAGATTGGGCTAGCATAGTCACAACGGCATGAAAAACTTGGTGCATACAACCACCACCCGTTTCATAGGCTAGTTTTGCTGTTGCCATTGTATCAAGTGGAACGTATTTAAGTTTCTCACCTATCGCTAATTGATATTGACCATCGGCATTCGTTGCCGCGAGAACCGATGTTCCCATGAGTGTTGCACCTGCCGCAGCGGTGCTAATACCAATAATACGGGTTAATGCTTGACGTCTATTTATGCTCATTATGTATTTCCTCTATGTAGGATTACTTCTATTTATCAAATGCTAAAGATAAATTGATGGCGTAAATTCTAAGCATGCTTGAGATAAATATTGTGATTTACGCCGGAGGATATTTGCCTTTTACATGAGCGGTAAATAGCGTCACTACAATAGAATTAACCGACTTAAATTCTGCATTTTAATTAACTAAACAGATTGCAAGGTGCTCATCGTCCCGATATTTATTATATTTATGTAAATTTATGCCGAATTTCCCATGTGCTAAATGGCATTTATTCCTGTGAGTTAACGCATGTTTTTGCCTAATAGCGCTGAACTTGGGGGTCGTCTCACGAAAATTAACTATTTGCTGACTTGGGTTAGCAAGATCACATTAATCATTAGTTAGTTTGCATAGACTTAACTTTGTGTTTTTATGGAGTTGAGTGGATGTTGATGCAATTGGGAGACTGCAGGTTTGATCGGGAACGAGGCATACTGATTGAGTTGTCTCGCGATGAATCTTGGCATCTTCCTCGAGCCGAGTTACAAGTGCTTAATTTGCTTGTTGAGCATCAAGGTAAGTTGGTTTCTAAGCACATGCTGAAGACGGGGGATGGAAAGCATCCGCCGCTAACTGATACCTCTGTGGCCCGTGCTGTTTTTATGCTTCGCAGCTTTCTTGGACCTCAATATGAGGGCTTGATTGAAACCGTGAAAGGCCAAGGTTATTTACTCCAACCATCTAATGGGACTGAGTTTAGAGGTGTTAATTACCTCAGATTGCATACAGTGCCTTTGTGGAGTGCCTTAGTATTATTCGGGTTTATGTTAGCGTTTTCGGTGTTTTATTTGAATCATACGGATCACAGCAAGCCAACCCAAGCACTTATGACCTCAATATTACCTTTGGCTTCTGGCCAGCAAGTACGATTACACTTATTTGCTGATTCCAATACTAATAACACTTTACTCTTCGAATTAGGTGAGCGCTTAAGTGCAGGATTAATCGCCTGCGGTCAAAGTGATTGGGCTGATGTCTATGCTTCTTTATCCCATGATAAACAAGTGCTTAATATTACTTTTCGAGGCGAAAAACTCGGTCAGTCAGTGATCCGTAATATTAAAATCAGTGATTTCACTCGACCGAAAACCTTCATCGATGCTGCTTGGCTGCAGGAGGTTAACATCTGTGGCTAAATGGCTAAAGTGGACAATTAATATTGTTATCTTGTCGGCATTGATTATGGCCTGCGGTGTGATATACAAACAGTCGGCTACCAATCAGACGATGATTTTAAATTGCAGCTCTGAATTATTCGACCGCCATTCTAGTGCCAATCCTAGCGGCAGCGCGAGTGTTAGCAGTGACGGTAAATTTTACCTACTCGTGGATGTTTTGATTGCCGCTGACAATACGCAGATCAATTATCGTTACTTTAATATTGACGGTACGAGTGCGGGCAATATTTTAATGCAAGGCAAAGTCGACAGTATTGAGGCCAATAGCATGACCTATAAAGTTACCGTTAAAACGAAAACGGAATCTGAAATTGAAAAGCAAAAAAATTGGCCAGAACATATGAAATATCTATCCTATATCAGCAGCTTACATTTTAATGACTCGGAAATGCACAATCTCAGTATCGAGGTGTTAGATATGGATGACACCAAAGATTATGCCGTGGTCCTTTTTCAGCCTAGCAATACCATTTGTGGATGCAGAATCGTAAATAGTCGAATTTAATCAGTGAATTTGAGTTTATTTCAGTTAAGATTAGTGCTCATTGATTTGTGATTACTGTGGTGAGTCTCCAGTGAGGGATTCATGAAAAGGGTGTTGTGTCTAAGATACGTGTAAAGCAAGAAGAATCCCTGTCGATTAAGTTCAGCCATCAGATGGAAAAGGGCGATAATCGTCAGCTTGATCTCTATTTCTTTTTACCTAAGGAAATGGGCATAGGCTCGCGCACGCTCAATGAAGAAGAGTACTACTACAGCTCAATAGTTGGACGTCGCTCATACTATTCAGAAGGCTTGCACTTACCTCTGGTGCAGGGGCGTTTTGCCAGTTTAAACCGCCGTACTGTTGAAGAGTTCAGGTTGTACCTAAATCTCTTCGCCTATCAGTTTGCGGTTGCGGTTGAAAACGATGTTAAAGAACTCAATCAAATCACAGATGTAACCCATTTTTATTTTGCCCTCGACGAATTACGCGAACAAATTGCCCAGTTGCTGAAAAAGTTTCGTCGTAACGAACCAGGTGATCCCAAATGGAAATCTTACTTTGAAAATGCTGATAACTACTTGTCTTGGTTTTGTGAGCAGCAGTTACTCAAAGTGCTCGCTTATGCCACTCGTACCAGTGATTTCAACGATATTTTAGAGCGGGTACTCACGCTCTGCCGTAATGAATGTGCCTATCGTGATGAGCATAAGTACAACTCAGCTCAAACTAAGCAAGATCCTAACCGTATCTCTAATAAGATGTTGTTATTGCGCCGTTTAATTCAACAAGGTGTGGTACTCAAAGAAGAGTTAAAGCCTTTAGGGATTGGCCTTAAAAAGTTTACGACAGGACTGGCAACCGCGTTAGTGATGTTGGTGGTGTCTGCGTTGATAATTCAAGCGCAGGGCGCCTTTAGTGGTTTTACTATTGCGCTAGTGCTGACCTTAGCCGTGATCTACGGTTTCAGGGAAATCTTTAAGGACGATGTGCGCAATGCCATGTGGCGATTTATTCAGCGGGGTCGACCACGTTGGAGCCGCATTTTACGGGATACTACGAGTCAGGCGGTTATCGCTAAGCAGTTGGTATGGCTTGAGTTTATGCGTCAGCAAGATCTACCCGAAAAAGTCAGTGACATTCTAAAGCACAGACATAGCCAAAATAAGGTCGATGCGGAAATTCTGCACTATAAAATCGCCACTAAGGTGAATCAGAGTGAATTCCAAGCGGGATATTCGACTATTCAAGAGCAAGTGAGCTTTAGCTTAGTGCCTTTCGCCCGTTATTTAGAACGGGGTAAAGCGAAGATTTATAAGGAAGTTGAAGGCAAAATTAGTTATGAATCGGTTGAGCGGCGCTATCAAGTCAACCTTATTTTAGTGTTGCGTGATGGGCGCGAAGCCCCGCAGTATATTCGCTATAAAATCACCATGAACCGCTCGGCAATCATAGAAATTACCCAGAGTCAGTTGCCTGACTCAGTTAATGCACCCGAATCTACGATTGATGACGAGTAAAGGCTTGACCGATATTCTGATCGTTATTTTGCTTCGCCCGTTTTAGGGCGACTTCGGCATTATTCAAATATTGCTCTAATGTCTGGCCTTCTTGATAACCCGCAATACCAATACTAATACCTTCCCCTAAGCCATTACCATTGAGCTTTTCCATCATATTGAGGGCAAAGTTGTGCGCATGGGTGGCGTCTGTGTCAGGTAACATCACAATGAGCTTCCCTAGCTGCCAATGCAGAATTTGATAATTAGCTGGAATTTCAAGCAATAATTGCACTTCTATTTCTTGCTGACGATTTGCCAGTTGGTCGATATCACTCATGTGGCTTAGCATGCCCTCTGGATTGATATCCATTAACAGTAAGCTTGAGCTGAGACGGCTTGGTGTCGGCAGAGAGTTAAAGTAACGTTCTAAATCTGCCAAATTCAGCAGAATAGTACTGCGATGGGGCACAAGGTTACGCTTCTCTGTGCCTCGACCACGCTCGGCGGCTTGCTCTAAAGTGCAGACGATATAATCAATCTCACCATCAACGGCCACATGGCCCTTCAAGGTGGCTTGCAAACAATTGGAATGCGCCTGTTTAGGTGAGCATAGAATTTGCCCTTGCCACTGACCTTGCATGGCAATTTGGGCGCTGATCCTCTGCCATTGATTGCCTAAATCATTCGCGAGTAATGACGCTAAATCTTGATTTAAATCGCCATTGAGTTGCATTAACGCATCGAATACAGGATTGATTTTAATCAGTTTACCGTTAGCATCTGTGAGGGCTGTCGCGACTGTGTTATCGCATAAAAGCTCACTGAGAAAAGCATTTTGTTTGCTGCTGATTAACTCACTGATGTCCTCAAGGGTGATTAATAGATGTGGTGAGCCTCGGCTCGCCCTTGGTGCTTGGCGGATATGAACGCGTAAAGTAGGGCCATCGATACTCTCTAGACTGATTTCACCAGACCATTGACCGGTTTTATGTACCTGCTCCATTAACTCCGTGTAGGTTTTATCATCGAGGCATAAGGTACGCTGTAGGCTTCGGTCTGTCAGTTCATCTAATGGTACTAAGGTCGCTTGTGCCGCTTTAGTATTGGCACTGATGACTCTGGCATTTTCGTTTACCATCATAAAGCCGATGTCACTATTAAATAAGCCATTAGCAACATCAATACTGTATTGGCGTGAACGCTGTTGTAAGCGATACATGTGGCTGAGTAGTACAACCCAAGCGGCTAAAACCGTTAATATTAACGATGCCACAATGACAATGTTTTGCCATTGTGAGAAACGAGCAGCTATGTCTGAGTTGCGCACATAGGAGAGTAAAAAATATTCTCTGTGAGTCTCAGGTTGGGCAGTTAGTTCGATTTTAAGGTAAACATAAGTGGCTTCTTCACCGTGGAATTGTCCAAAGTTGCTCATGGACATATCGCGCCACAGGGCCGGATAGCTCTGTCTTAAACTTGCTCCTAAGGTCTCTGGCATATTGCTTAGAGGGGCGAGATCGCTCGCGCCAGCATAGAGTAATCCTTGAGTATCAAGCACTAACATAGGGGACTTATTGCTCGAAAAGGCTGGTTTTATGGCCTCCAGCATTTTTACCATAGAGTTGTACGTCACCAGATAACCGATAGAACTCTGATCGGGCTTCTCGAGCCACGCCATTTGATACATATAAGGTTCAAGCATGCCGTCTATCGGAACAAATTCCAGCGGTGAGGTATAAACTTCTTTGCCACCCATGCTCCGACTCGCTCCAAGTAAGGTCGGTGGTAAGGCATCTTTATTGAAATTAGGGGGAGTTGAGAATTTATAGTTACCTTGGGGATCGTACAGTGCAATGCCGAGTAACTCAGGAATATGTTTTACTAGATCTTGCCAGTTTTCCTGCAATTTAAGTTGTTGCTTGGCGGTAGGATTGCTTAAGTATTGTTTTAGCAGTTCCCCATTGGCGAAAATTTGGGTTCGAAATTGCTGAAAAGACACTTTATCTGCGATCAATGAGCCTATGGTTTGCAGTTCACTGTATCTTTGCGTTGCCCACTCTTCTTGCAGGCGTCGTTCACCTAACGTAATGATTAAGTGAGTTAAAATAATCATGCCAATCACCAGCATAGAAAGCTGGCTTGCAATAGCGAGTAAGCGTTGATGCGACCAATAGATCCCTTGAGTTAAAGAGAGCAGTGGCGCAGCGGGATACGTGCTTGGGTTATTCTTCAGCATGAACCGATTATGAGTGGGTGAACTGTTAATTTCGCTATGTTAACACGAAAGAATTGTTACGACAGTGCCAAGTTACTCAGCAAGATTCCTTGAGTAAAAGTTAAGACGATTCACACATGTACCACTCACGTAATCGACAGTGTTATCTGCTTGGGTATTTCAGTCGATTTTGGCTGTATTAGAATGCCGTTTAGCCTAAGGCACCTAATATGCGATGCTTGAATTCGCAGCCGTAGGACTCAACTTGTTCACGACAGATGTCAATATCAACACCCGCTAATCCTTCGATGGCCGAAACTTGTACCGTTTCAATATAGTGTGGCGCTAATGCGATGAAAGCATGTACGGCGGCATAAGAACCGGCGAGTTTGGGGCGACAATGTTCCATATAGGCGGCTTCATTATCCGCATTAAGGGAAATGGATAAACTATCAACGCAGTTAGCCAGTTCTGGCAAAATATTGCGCCTATGGACTAAATTACCTAAACCATCGGTATTAATGCGTATTCGCCCGCCTCTTTGTTTAATTTCTTTCGCCACCGCCAGCAAAGTTGGAAGATTTAAGGTCGGTTCGCCATAGCCACAAAACACATATTCTTCGAAGTCTTTAACATCGCCAAGCAGTGGAATAATTTCTTCGGGCTTAGGTTGGTGACACAATGCCAGTTGATATTCGTGGATCTGTTTACTGCCATTATGTTTTGGACAAAACGCGCAGCGCAGGGTGCAGCGACCCGTAATATTAAGGTAGCGACTGCGACGAATATCATAGACAAGCGTTTCAGTCGCACAGGTTTCATTTGTGCAAACTTCATCTGTTATGTGACCGTTCGCTAGGGTTTCTGTGGTGACAACTTGTGGTTTATCAATATTTTGCTTGTGCAGATGCTCAGACATAATGATGGGTTTCATTTTAACGATAGCTGACGACTTAAACACAGTGTAGCGAAAGCCTGATGCGATAACTGTCAACTAGATCGCAACTTGAAAGCTCAAGCCACTCGCAGCAGACTCAAAATGGCATAGATGATTGAGAGGTTATTGACTCGCACTGAGGATTAAAAAGAGAGCCTAAGCTCTCTTTTTAAGGTTCAAGACATTGATTAACTGCTTCTAGTTAACTTCCTATAGATAGTCTTTTTTATAGTCAGTGGGGACCAGCGGCTCTAAATGCTCAGGTGTAAAGTCCACTTCATGGTCTTTTTTAGGCTGCCACCACCAATGGAAGAAGCGGCTGCTAGTGCGCTTAATGTCGTCGAGTATGATGTACAGCAAGGGCACTAAAATTAGCGTCACAACGGTCGAGAACAGGATACCGAAGGCGAGGGATGTCGCCATAGGGATCACAATTTGCGCCTGCAAACTACGTTCGAGAATAATAGGCACTAAGCCGACGAAGGTGGTGAGTGACGTCAGGATGATCGCCCTAAAACGATAACAGCCTGAATCGACCGCCGCCTGCCTGACCGATTGCCCTTGCTCCCGCGCACGGTTCACAAAGTCCACCAAAATCAAGGAGTCGTTCACCACCACACCTGCTAATGCCACTATGCCGCAGAGACTTAACACGCTCATCGCGAGTCCCTGAATTAAGTGACCAAACAGAGCGCCGATAATCCCGAAGGGGATCACAGACATGATGATTAACGGCTGACTGTAGGATTTAAGTGGCACGGCCATCAAAGCATAAATGGTGAACAGCGCAAAGAAGAAGCCTTGCATCAAACCGACCATGGCATTCTGTTCATCCAAACTGCCACCGTCCAGTGCAGTTTGGATTTTAGGGTACTTGGCCTGCAATTGTGGCAGGTAATCTTTTTGGATTTCTTGCACTACTTTTGAAGGTTCAACGATGTTTTTGTTGGCATTTGCCGTGATGGTAATCGCTCGCTTGCCGTCAACACGGGTAATTGAGGCGTAGGATTCGCCTTTCTCAATTTGTGCCACGGTCGAGAAGGGAACCGAAGTGCCCGTTGGCGTGCGGATCAGCATATTTTCAAGATAACCCACAGTGCGGCGCTGCTCTAATGGATAGCGCACCATTACCTTGATTTCTTCTTTATTACGTAAAATACGTTGGGCTTCATAACCATAGAAACCGTAACGCACTTGGCGGGCTAAATCGGAAAGGGTCAAGCCTAGGGCTTCTGCCTCTGGACGTATCTTCAGGCGAATTTCATGGCTGCCCGAGGAGAAGTTGTCGGCAATATCGTACACGCCTTCATAGCTGGCGAGTTTTTGCTTCAACTCTTTAGAGGCTGCGGACAGCTCATCGAGGTCACTTGAGGTCAGTCTGAAGGAAATATCGCCGCCAGCATCGTTGGTGCTCGCGTTAAAGCTGAGTTTTTTTACCGACAAAAGCTCGGGCAATTGTTCACGCCATGCGGCAGCAATCGTCACGCCATCGACTTCACGGTCTTCCCCTTTCGTCAGTTCGGCAAAAATGAAGGCAGAGGTACGGGAGCTCATATTGATAAAGCTGTGCTTCACCACTTGATAACCGTTATCTTTCTCCATTTTTTCGTTCATCTTGTACAGGGCTTCTTCTATGCTCTGTACCACTTTTAAGGTGTTACCTTCGGAGCTGCCTTCATCCATTTCAAGCTCAACTTGAATAAAGTCTGAGGGAATGTCAGGGAAAAATACCCAGCGCACTTTGCCACTGGCGACTAAGGCAATCGACAGAATCAATACACCGATAAAGGCCGCGACCACGTTGTATCTGTGTTTGATACAGCGCTCGAGAAAGTTGCGATAACTGTGGTGAATAAAATATTGCACTCTGTCGTTAAAATTGGCTTTTAGGTGGCCAAAGAATCCCTTTGGTGCGCCAGGTTTTTTAAACTTCATGTGCGCTAAATGCGCTGGCAGAATGAATTTAGACTCTACCAGTGAGAAGGCTAAACAGAGGATGACCACCATACCGATGGATTTCCAGATAATCCCCATAGGGCCAGAAACCATTAACATGGGAATAAATGCCGCAATTGTGGTTAAGACCCCGAAGGTCGCGGGCATCGCCACTTTTTGCGCGCCACGGATCACGTTCTCAACCGAGTGACCGTGGCGTTCGACCTCTGTGTAGGCACTCTCACCGATGACAATGGCATCATCCACCACTATTCCGAGCACTAAGATAAAGGCGAATAGGGTCAACATGTTGATCGTCATGGAGAAAGGTTCGAGCGGCATGACCAACATAGTGCCGAGGAAACACACGGGTATCCCCATCATGACCCAAAATGCTAACTTCAGATCGAGGAACATGGCTAAGATGATAAACACCAACAAGGCACCGTAAAACATGTTCGACATCATCATGTCTAAGCGGCCCTGGAGATAGTGGGTCATATCACCCCAAGTATCGAGTTGAGCGTTAGCTGGCAGTGTGGCGCGGCGCTGCTCTACGTACTGTTTAACTTGGTCTGCAATGTCTAAGGCGTTTTGATCATCAATGCTGGTGACTTCAATAATCGCAGCGGGTTTGCCGTTAAAGCGGGTATATTCCAAACGTTCTTCAAAATCATCTTTGATGGTCGCCACTTGTGGCAGCATCACACGGCTACCGTCTGCGCGAGTTGTGACGACTATATTGGCAAAGTCATCGCCCGTGTAGGCTTGGCCTTTGGTGCGCAATAGAATATCGCCATCTTGAGCACGAATAGAGCCACCTGGTAAGTCTAAGGAGGAGTTTTGCACTGCTAATGCGACTTGTGAGAAGGTCAAGCCGTACTCTCGTAACTTATTCTCAGAAACTTCAATACCGATTTCATAATCGCGCACCCCTGTGACTTTCGCACGGGTTACCGCGGGGAGTTGGGTTAAATCGTCACGAACCGATTTAGCCAATTCTTTCATATCATGGAGTGTCATATCGCCATAAACAGACACCCAAATGACGTTATTCTCAGGTTTGATTTGAGAGATATTCGGTTTTTCGATGTTCACTGGGAAGGTTGAAATTGCATCTAACCGCAGTTTGGCTTCATCGAGAATGGTCTGCACTTCGTAACCGTCTTCAACTTCAACGGTAATCGAGCCAACGCCTTCGCTAGCCACAGAAGTCACTTTCTTGATGCCGTTGATATCTTGGATGGCTTCTTCAATCTTGATGTTGATGCCTTCTTCGATTTCCTGTGGCGCCGCACCTGGATAGGCGACGGAAATATTTAATAAATTGAGTTCGAAAGAAGGAAAAACCTCTTTATTAATCAAAATACTGCTGAACAGGCCGCCGATGAGTAGAACACACATTAATAAGTTCGCGGCCACACTGTTGCGGGCGAACCAAGCTAAGATCCCTTTTTGAGTGTCCATTATTTAACTCCAGCGGCCGCAAGACTCGATTCAGGAGTATTTTCTTTTGGTGTCTCAGTAGGCAATGCCGCTTCACCTAAGATTTTGACCATTTGCCCATTTGCCATACTGTTGAAGTGGGTCGTAGCGACGCGTTCGCCCGTTTTTAGACTGTCTTTGATGAACACATTTTCTAAATCACTACGAACTACATTTACTTGGCGCATTTCAATGATATTTTTGTCGTTGACTAGCGCGACTTGGTCGTTACGAACCACATGGCGGGGCAATTTGACTATGCCATCGACAGTGCGACCTTTGATGACTGCATTGACGAAGCTGCCGTATTTAAGTGGTAAGCTACCTGACACTTTATTCGCGCGCAGATAGGGATCTTTGATTTCTGCGACTAAATACACCATGCGATTTTCGGCATCGATAACACCTTCACTGCGGATAATATTGCCTTCCCAAGTATTTTCTTTGCCCGCCAAAGAGGCGCTAAGCGTGACTTGGGTATCGGGATTGTCGACAGACTCTAAATAGGCTAAATCATCATTAGAAATGGGTAAGCGGATTTCGGCAACGCTAGTATCGTAGAGCTCACCTAGATTAGTGCCTAAGCTAACGTATTGCCCTAAATCGACATTTCTAACTTTGATTATGCCATCAAAGGGCGCGCGAATAACTGTGCGCTCAAGGTTACGTTGGGCACGCGCCAGTGCTGCCTGCGCATATTTTACGTTAGCTTGTTCTTTTTTGAGTTGCGGGATACGTAGACCTAACTCAGGGGGCAAGCCCTTGTCGTAGCCTTTGAATTCGATTTTAGCGACTTCACCACGGGCTATTTCTTCGTTCAGTGCGGCGGTGGCTTGGGCCAGCGTCGCTTCGGCTTGCATTAAGTCAGCCTCGTAATCTGAGGGCTCGATTTGTGCTAATTGGTCGCCTTTCTTGACTATGCCACCTGCAACAAAATGAGGGGAGATAGTGAGCATTCTGCCTTGAACTTCGGTCACGAGTTGGGTTTTATACTTTGGGGTAACCACGCCGTAGGAAGGTAAGTTTAGCGATACTGTTTGCTGAGTCACTTGCGTGACATCAACGATAGGAATGGGCATCTCTTCAGGTTTTTGTTCTGGCGCCTCCTTCGTTTGCATTAATAAGGCTGCGCCAAAGACAAACAGCAGCAGAATAAGAAAAGGAGACAGTCTCCTCAGTAGGGTCTTCATCATATAATGGTTAAATCCATGCTAATCGCGTAATGGGGTTAAAGTAGCAGAGTCGGCCACGCCAATAAATTTATTTTTGTAAATTAAATGTTTCTAAAAGTGATGCCGTGACAGATATGCGCATCGTGCATCGATATTTGGGCGAAAATTAGAGCAGAAAGGTGATGAAAGGTTCATTTAGGTGATTGGAATATATTGAAATAAGAATGAATACGCATTGGGGTTAACCGCTCTAAATCCGCCGCATTTCATTCTATATAATTAAACATAGCAGGATATTTTTAGTAAAATCACCCACGTAAGTTATATTTTGGTAATAAAAAAGCCGCATATAGCGGCTTTAGTTTGGTAAGTTTAAGCGGGTGTTACTTTTTCTTACGGGCGATTTTACTCGCTTTCTTTGCCGCTTCTTTCTTGCTCGTTTTCTTCGCAGCTTCTTTCGCTTTCACTTTGGCTTTTTTCTTACCCGGTGTGCGCGCTTCTTTATTCTTTGGACGTAGCTCTTCGATCACGCGGCGTTTCAACGGTTGCTCGATATAACGCTCGATTTTACCAACGATACGCATGTCGTGGGCTTCGGCAAGCGAAATCGCGGTACCTTTTGCGCCAGCGCGGCCAGTACGGCCAATGCGGTGGATATAAGTGTCGGCAGAACGTGGCATATCGAAGTTGATCACATGAGTGATATCGTCGATATCGATACCGCGTGCAGCCACATCGGTCGCCAACAGGACATTGACTTCACCTTTAGTAAAGCGACTCAAGGCTTGGAAGCGTTTCTTCTGTTCCATATCGCCACGCATAAAGGCGCAAGGAATACCGACTTTAAGTAACTGGCCTTCTAGGCTAGAAACGATGTCGCGGGTTTTCACAAATACGATAGTCCGTTTGACATCTTCTTGGCGTAGCAGATGACACAACAGCGCAAATTTATGCTCTTTATCATCGGCTAAGTGGATCCATTGGTGGATCTTGGCTTTTTCACTGCGAGGGGCTTCAACATCGATTTCAATCGGGTCGTTTAACACTTCACGGGCAAAACGTTGTACACCGCCGCCTTCTAAGGTGGCAGAGAACAGCATGTTCTGTTTGCGGCCTTGGGCCTCAATAGCAATGGCTTGCACCACAGAAGAGAAGCCCATGTCTAACATGCGATCGGCTTCGTCGATAATTAAGATATCGACTTCTTGGGCGTTGAAATTGCCTTTGTCTAAATATTCCATCAGGCGGCCTGGGGTCGCGACCAGAATATCGACGTTGCCTGCTAAGGCTTCTTCCTGTGGTCCATAAGGAACGCCGCCAGTAACGATAGCAATATCTAAACCTTGGCCTGTGGCTAGGTGACTCGCATAACGGTGGATTTGGCTAGCTAACTCACGGGTTGGCGTGAGGATTAGCACCCTTGCTTGTCCCGCAAAACGACGGGGGAAGTCGATCAAATGTTGTAGCGATGGCAGTAAAAAGCTCGCTGTTTTACCTGTTCCTGTCGGGGCGCGCGCAAGAATATCTCTTTGCTCTAAGGCGTAAGGAATCGTTTCTTGCTGAATCGTAGTGGGTGAATGATGCCCCATGGCATTAAGCGACTCTAATAAGCTAGGGTCAAGCTGGAAATCTTCAAATTGCATGCGCAGCGTCTCGACGGATAATAGCGAAGCATTATAAAGGTTATGGCGGTTAACTTAAATAACTTATCTAGATCTCCTGTGTTTATCTTCTGTGTCAGTAAAGTTTTATGGTAATTGGCATAAGTTAATTACTTTTAGGTCAATGTATTAGCATTTAATTTGTGAGAAATTGGACCTTTCGTTAAATTTGCCAAACTTAGCGAGCTTTACTTAATGTGTCAGGATTGGACTCGATATCAGTATTTAAGGTAAAAATCTCGAACCAATTGCACCATGGTTTGTGTGTATTGGCCTGAACTTTCACGAATAGTGATATCACTGAGCTTTGGAGCCATTTGTGGATGAGTCTTGTGGGCGAGCACGCAGAGTACTCGATTAGCGCTTTTCCCTACAATGCTGATAAGGTTGGTTATTTCAATCAAATTGAGCTGAGAGTGCGTTAGTATTTCGTCGAAACGCGCCATACTCTGCATTGGTAATATGAGGCTTGCTTTTCCTTGTGGTGCTAGGCACACATGAATGGCATCGAGTAGTGCGGTAAAGCTTAAGCTATCTGTGTGGCGGGCCATAGCGCGCTGGGATTGTATCGCTTGCGTGCCTTGCTCAAAATAGGGGGGATTACAAATTATGTGATCAAAATACTCTTGATACTCAGTTTGTTGGCAAAAGTCTTGGATGCTGCAATTAACTAAGGTCAGTCGATTAGCCCAAGGACTATTGTGGAAGTTATGTTGGCAAGCATGGGCGGCATTGGTGTCTAATTCGACACTGGTGATATGTGCTTGACTGCGCTGAGCTGCCATTAAACTGAGTAAGCCGCTGCCTGCGCCTATATCTAAGATTGATTTCGCGGTGGTCAGTTGTGCCCATGCCCCAAGGACGACGCTGTCTGTGCCTACGGCCATGCCGCAATTCATGTCATCGATATGAAATTGTTTAAAAGTGAATGCCATGGGGAGTTAATTTTGCCGTTCTAAAGTGATTTAGGCCCAATATTGGGCGCGCAATATTCTAATTCTAGCCCTCGTTTTTAGCTAATGTTTTTAAACAGTCGCATCTGTCCTAGCTGTATGAATTTGTGTCGCCAAATCATTTACTATTTTACGTGGTAATACTAATTTCACTTAATTAACGCTTTAATTTATTGCCTTAGAAACCTTTTATTAGCAGTTAATTAGCATTATTTAGCTTTTTTTGCCTGAACGGACTTGTTGTCTTGTATTGATGCTTTAAGTCTGGTATTAGTTTCGCCCCCATTTTTAATCACTTTTAAGATTAACGGATAGGTAAACGAGTTTGTTGGTGAATTAGTCGTCAGTTAGGCTACATAAACGTTCGCCATCGTTTATAAACTCGGCAGATATCGAACATATTTACCACGGAATTGTGTAAACATAGATTTGCACTCCGGATGGGCTTTGTTTTAGCTATGGCTAATCGACACATAATCACTTAAGTTTGTAAAAAAACAATAAGACAAGATGGGGCTTCCAGTGCAAGACAATCAGATGAGTATCGGAGATACATTAGGCTTAGGTTTTATGACCTTTGCGTTCTTTTTAGGTGCGGGAAACCTAATTTTTCCACCATTCGCGGGTATGTTAGCGGGCGAAAATATGCCCCTCGCCATGTTGGGTTTTTTGATTACCGCCGTAGGTTTACCTTTAGTTGGACTGATTGCTGTCGCTAAGGCTCAAGGTAAGGTTATGGCTATGCTGCCAGTATTTGCAGCAACGACATTGGCCGTCGCGATTTACATTATTATCGGCCCTGCTTTTGCTGCGCCGCGTACGGGATTAGTGGCTTACGAGATTGGCGCTAAGCCATTTATCGATGACACTACGGCAACGTTTTTGCTGGGCAGTTTGGAATTAAACCTGACGCAACTGCTATACACATTAGGTTTCTTCGCTGTCACTATGTTGCTGGCGCTTTTCCCTGGTAAGTTGCTCGATAGCGTAGGTAAAGTATTAACGCCTATTTTATTGATTTTGTTGGTCGGATTAGCCGTTTCAGTGCTGTTTTTACCTGCATCCGAAGTGGGCCAAGCAATGGGGGATTACCAACAGCATCCGCTGACCAAAGGTATTTTAGAAGGCTATAACACTATGGATACGTTAGCATCCTTGATGTTTGGTATGTTGATTATTGATATCCTGCGTAAAAAGGGCATTGACCAACCCAGTGATCAAACTAAGTATCTAATCCGTGCAGCCTTTATTGCCGCCGCTGGTTTAACTTTTGTGTATGTGTCCTTGTTCTTTTTAGGTGCAACCGCCGGCGATATCGCTATCGGCACTAAAAATGGCGGCGAAATATTAACAAATTACGTGACCCGCGAGTTTGGGGAACTAGGCTCAGTCTTGTTGTCATCAGTCGTGACTTTAGCTTGTTTAACCACTGCGGTTGGGCTGGTGAGTGCGTGTTCTGAGTTCTTTAATGAGCTGATGCCTAAACTGTCTTACCGTTTCCTGGTGATCTTTTTAAGCTTGATATGCGCTGTGATTGCGAACGTGGGCCTAAGTCAGTTGATTGCTATTAGTATTCCCGTATTAATGACGATTTATCCTGTGGCTATTGCTCTTGTGGTTGTGACTTTCCTGACCGCTTATTTTGCGAATCCACAGTTTGCACATCGTGCAGTACTGAGCGTGGCACTGTTTTTCGGCATCTTCGATGGTCTTAAAGTGGCAGCGAAAAGTTTGACTGACGCTGATGGTCAAGCCATGAATGGCTTAGCACAGGTTTTTATCCATATAGTGAATGTTATGTCTCCAGTGTTATCTAAGCTGCCACTCTATGAAGAAGGTATGGCTTGGTTATTGCCGACCATTGCGACGATTGCACTGTGTTTAGTATTCGGTCGTGGCCGTGGTCAAACGGCTGCAGCCTAGGCTTTGCATTCTAGTTCTCGTCTTTATGCTTAACTCAGTTAAGCTTATGCAGGCTTAGACATATTTAAATTAATATCAACGGCGTATCATTTGATTACGCCGTTTTTTTATGGAGTATTTGTGCCTAAAACCTATATGCCAGATCCACTTATCGATGCTTTTCTTGATGATCTTTGGTCAAGCAAGGGACTGAGTGATAACACGCTATCGGCCTATCGTACCGATCTACGCCATTTTGATCGTTATCAAGGTCAGCAAGGCGTGACGTTACTCGCGGTTTCTCAGGCCGATGTTAGGGCATATCTGGCCTTTAGAGTTGAGCAGAATTTTGCGCGTACCAGTAGCGCTCGGCTGCTCAGCAGCTTACGGCGTTTCTATACTTATTTGGTGCAGACTAAGCAAATTTCAGCCGATCCTATGGCCTTAGTCGAGTCGCCTAAGTTAACGCGTCATTTGCCGGATTCTCTGAGTGAGTCGCAGGTTGACCGTTTACTGTCTGAGCCCAATGTGGATGATGCCGTCGAATGCCGTGACAAGGCAATGCTAGAGCTTTTGTATGCAACTGGCCTCAGGGTGAGTGAACTTGTCGGCTTGACCATGGAGCAAATGAGTTTGCGCCAAGGCTTAGTACGTATTGTGGGCAAGGGTGGCAAAGAGCGTCTTGTGCCGCTGGGGGAATTGGCTATTACCGAAGTGGAGGGCTACATGAAATTTGCTCGCCAAGAGTTGCTCGGTAATAAACAATCTGATGTGGTATTTCCGTCGAAACGCGGGCAGATGATGACGCGGCAAACTTTTTGGCATCGGATTAAACTTTATGCTCTGCGTGCGGGGATTGAAACTGCATTATCACCGCACACTTTACGACATGCTTTTGCCACTCATTTGCTCAATCACGGTGCCGATCTGCGGGTTGTCCAACTGTTATTAGGTCACAGCGACTTGTCGACGACACAGATTTATACCCATGTCGCACGGGCAAGATTGCAGGAATTGCATCAACAGCATCATCCTAGAGGCTAAAAAAGGATTTAGTTACAGCATAAATTTGCTTTCCGCGCGGCTTGTCTGTAACTTTTTGCCCCTATACAGGGTCTATTGAATATCTCGAGTTAGAACGGCCCCAATATCTCGTTGTAGCGACACAATTTATAGGATGTCCCATGAAGTTGACCCCAGCATTATCCTTAGTTTTTGCCCTCCTAGTTGCACCACTTGCCAGCGCTGCCACTGCGACGTCTCCCAATACCGCTGCGATTAAGCAAAAACTCGGTGAGATGTTAGATGTTGAAGTCATTTCTATGCAGGACTCACCAATTGAGGGCTTGTATCAAGCCATGACTAACCGCGGCGTGCTCTATATTAGCCGTGATGGTTCAAAACTATTCCACGGTAGTGTGTATGATATCGATAAGGGCATGAAAAACTTAACCGAAGCCGCATTAGCGGGTCCGCGTTTAGAAATGATGAAGCCGCTTGAAGAGAATATGCTTGTCTATAAAGCGAAAAACGAAAAACACGTGGTCACTGTATTTACCGATGTTAGCTGTGGATATTGCCGTAAACTGCATAGCCAAATGTCTGACTACAATAAACTTGGTATCACAGTGCGTTACTTAGCTTTCCCGCGAGCGGGTGTGCCGTCAGCTAATGCCGACGAGATGCAAGCTATCTGGTGTGCTAAAGATCCATTAAAAGCTATGACTGATGCTAAAGCGGGCAGCAAAGTTGCCGCGGCAACATGTGATGCTAAAATTGCTGAGCAATATGCTTTAGGCACAACCTTTGGTGTTAATGGTACGCCTGCAATCGTATTAGAAGATGGCAATATGATCCCTGGTTATCAACCGCCTGAAGACTTATTACGCACCTTAGAGGCACGTCAGTAACAGCCTAAAATGTAAAATTTATCCCACGAAAGGTGAGCTTAAGGCTCACCTTTTTGTTATCTTATTGCCACGATTTCATGAGAGTTTGAGTCCCTTGATCCATAAGATAGTCCGTCGCCCAACCGTTGATGATAGCCATTTACCCGCTCATCTTTCGCCGCTATTGAAACAGCTTTACGCTCGCCGTGGTGCGCTAACCCACGAATGCGAGCTTGTCCTTAAGGGTCTATTAAGACCTGAAACCATGAAAGGCTTACCCGAAGCCGCGGCGCTTATCGCCGATGCAATGCAGGCGAATAATTCGATTTTGATCGTGGGTGACTTTGACGCCGACGGCGCCACATCGACCAGTGTGTGTATGTTGGCGCTGCGGATGATGGGCGCGGTGAAAGTGGATTATTTGATCCCCAATCGCTTCGATTACGGCTACGGCTTAAGCCCTGAAATTGTTGCAGTTGCGGCCTCCAAACAGGCTGAGCTACTCATCACAGTTGATAATGGCATTTCATCAATTGACGGTGTTGCGGCGGCCAAAGCCTTTGGTATGCAAGTGGTGATTACCGACCATCATTTACCCGGACATGAGTTACCAGCTGCCGATGCGATAGTGAACCCTAACCAACCTGGCTGTCCATTTGCCAGTAAATCGATAGCGGGTGTCGGCGTGGCCTTTTATTTGATGACCGCATTAAGGGCTGAATTACGGACGCGAAACTGGTATCAAACCCATGGTATTGCTGAGCCTAATTTAGGCACACTACTCGATATTGTTGCCCTTGGCACTGTTGCCGATGTGGTGTCACTCGATGCCAATAATCGTATTTTGGTTGAAGCAGGTTTACAGCGCGTGCGAGCCGGGCGTTGCCGTGTAGGGATTACTGCGTTGCTTGAAGTGGCGAAGCGAAATCCGGCGCGCATTGTCGCATCTGACTTTGGTTTTGCCGTGGGCCCTAGACTGAATGCCGCAGGGCGACTAGATGAAATGGCACTTGGGGTTGAAACCTTACTCTGCGAAGACATGATGTATGCGCGGCGTATGGCGGCAGAGCTTGACGGATTGAATCAAGAACGCCGTGAGCTGGAAGTCGGCATGCAGCAGGAAGCCTTAAAAAGCCTAGAGCACTTAAAGCTTAACGAAGCCGTGTTGCCTTGGGGGATAGCCTTATTTCAAGAGGATTGGCATCAAGGCGTGATCGGGATTTTGGCCTCGCGCATTAAAGACAAATACCATAGACCCGTGATTGCCTTTGCCGATGCAGGCAATGGTGAAATTAAAGGCTCGGCGCGTTCGATCAAAGGCTTGCATATGCGCGACTTATTGGAGTTAGTGAACACTCGCCATCCGGGACTGATTATCAAATTTGGTGGTCATGCAATGGCGGCGGGTTTATCGCTCAAAGCGGGCAGTTTTGCGACATTTGCTAAAGCCTATGATGATGCGGTGCGTGAGCAGCTTAAACCTGAGTTGTTAACGGGCGAGCTTTGGTCCGATGGCGAACTCACTCCTGCAGAGTTGAATCTTGAAATGGCTCAGTTATTGCGTAATGCGGGGCCTTGGGGACAAGCTTTCGAAGAGCCGTTATTCGATGGTTACTTTACGATAGTGCAACAACGTCTTGTCGGTGAGCGCCACCTTAAGCTCGTACTCGAAACCCAATGCGGCACTGTGATGCTCGATGCCATTGCCTTTAATGTGGATTTGCACACTTGGCCAGATGCGACGATTAATCATGCCCGTGTTGTGTATAAACTCGATGTGAATGAGTATCGCGGCAATTTTTCGCTGCAACTTATGGTTGAGCAAATCGAAGCTATGTAAGATGACAAGGAGTGAAGTTGAAATCATTATCCGATAAAAAAATCCGCCAGCTACTTAAGCGTTTTGCTTGGATATATGTTGTCTGCTTAAGCATACCGTTTATCTCAACTTTACTCACCACTAAGGCTCAGGGGCAAATGCTACTTATGGGGATTTGGCCCGCAGCCTCCTTGTTTTACTTTCTCGCTTACCGTTATTTAGCTAAATCCTTTAAGTATGAAATCAATCGCCATTTAGCCTTTAGTTATCATGGCGGTGGCACTTTAGCGGGGGCTTTGTATTCGTTAGCTAAAGTGGTGTTATTAGCGATGGCATTTATGATATTTATGAGTGCCAATAACACCTGAACTGACGTTAACGGAAAATTTCGGAGAAAGGAAAATGCAGCAGGAAACAGGATACAGAGTCAGTACAGATCAAGCTGAAATGAATCTTGAGGTTATTCATGGCTTTATTAGTAATAGCTATTGGGCGCAGGGCATGCCAAAGGCGCTGCTACAAAAAGCGTTAGCCAATAGCCTGTGTTTTGGGGTATTTGATAAGGACAATCAACAAGTGGCTTTTGGCCGCTTAATCACAGATAAAGCCACTTTTGCCTATCTTGCCGATGTGTTTGTACTTGAGTCGCACCGCGGCTTAGGTTTAAGTAAGTTGATGATAACAGCGATTCTTGAACATCCTGAATTACAAGGTTTAAGACGGATAATGTTAGCCACCCGCGATGCCCATGGACTCTACACCCAGTTTGGATTTAAAGCGGTCGATACCCCTGAAATGCTAATGCAAATTAGGCCTGCTAAGCCTTATCAATGCCTTAGTTAACATCAAAAAAAATAGCCAGCAAATGCTGGCTATTTTTTTGCGTTAGCTTTGATGTCTGTTGATGAGTTAAGCCTTAAGCGGCTTTGGTCGCGGCGGTCTCTTCATCGCTGTGGCGAATTAAGTAATCAAATGCGCCCAGTGATGCGGTCGCGCCGCTGCCCATGGCAATGATAATTTGCTTGAAGGGTGAGTTAGTGACATCACCTGCGGCAAAAATACCTGGGACTGAGGTTTGTCCGCGCTCATCGACTATGATCTCGCCCCTTGGGGTTAAATCGATAGTGCCCTTTAACCATTCCGCATTCGGTACTAGCCCAATCTGCACAAAGATACCTGCAAGTGCGACATGGTGACTCTCGCCAGTGGCTCTGTCTGTGTAGTTCAGGCCATTAACCCGAGTACCATCGCCAGTCACTTCAGTGGTCATGGCTTGGGTAATGATTTTAATGTTACCCATAGAAGCCGCTTTACGTTGCAGTACATCGTCAGCGCGCAGGGTTTTATCAAATTCCAGCACAGTCACATGTTCTACTATGTTCGCAAGATCGATAGCCGCTTCGATACCTGAGTTACCGCCGCCGATCACCGCCACACGCTTGCCCTTAAATAACGGGCCATCACAATGTGGGCAGTATGCGACGCCTTTGCCGCGGTATTCTTTCTCGCCGGGGACGTTCATTTCACGCCAGCGGGCACCTGTGGCTAACAATACGGTACGGCTACGTAATTTAGCGCCGCTTGCCAGTTCAAGCTCGAACAAGCCATCTGTTGATAACGACACAGCTTTTTGGTTGTCCATGATGTCGACTTCGTAGTCTCGTACATGGGCTTCAAGGTTTGCCACTAGTTTTGGACCTTCGGTCGCTTTGACCGAAATAAAGTTCTCGATACCGACGGTTTCAGCGACTTGTCCGCCAAACTTGTCTGCAACAATACCGGTGCGAAGTCCTTTACGTGCTGCATAAATGGCTGCTGCTGCGCCGGCTGGGCCGCCGCCGACGACTAAGACTTCGAATGGCGCTTTTTCATTAATTTCATCGGCCTTACGGCTTGCGGCATTGGTATCCAGTTTATTGAGGATCTCGCCAATGCTGATACGGCCGGCTGCAAACACTTCGCCATTTAAGTAGACAGAAGGCACAGCCATAATGTTTTTGCTGGTCACTTCTTCTTGGAACAGGGCACCGTCGATCATCACGTTGGTGATATTCGGGTTAATGGCCGCCATCATGTTCAGTGCCTGTACTACGTCTGGGCAGTTTTGGCAGGTCAGTGAGACGTAAGTTTCAAAGGCATATTTGCCTGGCAGATTGCGGATCTGCTCAATAATATCATCGCTGAGTTTGATTGGGTGTCCACCCGTGTGCAGTAATGCCAGCACGAGTGAGGTAAATTCGTGACCCATAGGCAGACCAGCAAAGCTGATTTGCGTATTAAGCTCTGGGTTAATCACTGTCATCGCCGGGATGCGTTCGCCCTGAACTTCTTTCAGGCTCACCAGAGAAGATAGGCTGACAATGTCTTGCGCTAAGCTTTTTAATTCTTGAGACTTTCTACTTTCATCTGCAGACACGACAAGTTCAACTGGTCTCTTGAGGTTTTGCAGGTAGGTTTGCAGTTGATTTTTTAAATTCGCATCTAACATGTGATGACTCCAAAATCGCTTAAAAGGGAGAAATAAGGGGGCCAGTCTAGGCCCTTGCAGGGGCGGGCTTAATCCTTTGCTGCGTGGCGCTACAACTGTGTTGGCTGTAACGCCAATCAGCTTGGGACGCTAGACTGGCGGGGTTGACGCTTTGCAGGCTAAATTAGATTTTGCCAACGAGGTCTAAAGACGGTGCTAATGTTTCGTCACCTGGTTGCCATTTAGCTGGGCAAACTTCGCCATCGTGAGTAGCAACATATTGAGCTGCTTGAATTTTACGAACTAGCTCTTGAGCGCTACGGCCGATGCCTAAATCGTGAACTTCGCTGACCTTGATTTGGCCTTCTGGGTTAATCACGAAAGTACCACGCAGTGCTAAACCGTCTTCTTCAATCATCACGCCGAAGTTACGGCTGATAGTGCCTGTTGGGTCAGCCAGCATTGGGAAGTTGATCTTCTTGATGGTGTCTGACGTGTCATGCCATGCTTTGTGAGTGAAGTGTGTGTCAGTTGATACTGAGTAAACTTCAACGCCCATTCCTTGCAGTTTTTCGTAGTGATCAGCCATGTCGCCTAATTCAGTTGGGCAAACAAAGGTAAAATCTGCTGGGTAGAAGAAGACAACAGACCATTTACCTAACAGGTCTTGTTCAGTTACTGGAACGAACTCACCATTGTGGAATGCAGTGGCTTTGAATGGTTTGATTGTGCTGTTGATAATTGATTGAGTCATTTTATGCTTCCATTTAGTTGATGATGGCTTAAGTTCATAACGAGGACATTTGCTTGCGTCCTGTCGATGTGAAGCATATTACCGACTCGATTAAAATTAAGATAACGGATAAAAACTATTATCTTAATCGGTTTAGTCGAATGACGATGCGATTAGGTCGGACTCAATCGGTTTTTCTGCGACTGCTGCGGTTTTGGCGTGACTGGGTGTAGTTTGGGTTTAGCCGGCTGGTCTTTGGTGATTGAGATAAGATAAATTTCGAGCATAAAAAAGGGATATCAATGATATCCCTTAAAGTGTAAATACAATTAAAACTAGATACTGAGGTTCTAGGTTCTAGTTCTGTGCTTTGGGTTGAGTTAACCAAGTGCTGAGTAAGCGCACGCCGTAACCTGTTGCACCCGCAGGCACAACGGCGGTATCGGTGGCGGTTAAGGCATTGCCCGCGATATCGATATGTGCCCAAGGCTGTTCGCCCGCAAAGCGTTTTAAGAACATGGCCGCAGAGGAAGCACCCGCGCTGCCTTCTTTACCTGTGTTTGTGAGATCCGCGATAGTGGATTTAAGCTCATCCGCATAGGCTTGATCTAACGGTAAGCGCCAGACCTTTTCGCCAACCTGTTGACCTGCATAAGTTAGCTGCTGCACTAAAGGCTCAGAATCGGTAAACAAGCCTGCGTAAACATTGCCTAACGCACTCACTTTTGAGCCAGTCAGTGTCGCAACATCGATAATCACAGATGGCTTATAATTTTCTCTGGCATACCAGAGGCCATCGGCCAGCACTAGGCGACCTTCGGCATCGGTATTGAGCACTTCAACGGTGAGACCTTGGGCGGTTTTAATCACATCACCTGGGATCATTGCATGACCCGATACCATGTTCTCCGCCATGGGCATAATCGCCACTACGTTGACTGGCGCTTTTTGAATCGCCATGGCTTTAATAGTGCCAAGCACTGTGGCTGCACCTGCCATATCTGACTTCATCCGCGCGATTGAAGTACCTGTCGCCTTAATATTGTAACCACCCGAGTCGAAGGTGATGCCTTTACCGACCAGTGCGATTGGCGCGTCTTTGCTACCAGGCCAATGGGCGACCACTAACTTAGGTGGGCGCTCGCTGCCTTTACCTACAGCAGCTAAGGCGCCCAGTTGTAGACGTTCGATATCTTTGGCTTCTAATACCGTGACTTTAACGCCGAGGGATTTGAGTTTTCTGGCTTCGTTAGCAAAGCTGTCGGGATACATAATGTCTGCAGGTGCGTTTGTTAGATCGCGCGCTAAAAACACACCTGCTTCAACCGCTTGCAGATTTTTATGGTGTTTTTGGTTGCGACTTAAATCATCGACAGCGATTTGGTAATTCTTCTCGGCACGGGGGCTCGCTTTGAACTGAGTATAACGATAACTGCGTAGTTCAATTCCGTGGGCAAGCTCAGAGGCAAATAGCGGCGCGGCAGTTAAGCCTTGGGTGAGTACACGCACTGTGGCTTGGGGAACCGTATCGAGTTTAGCCGCAACATTGCCACCGATGGTATTAATGTCGCCGGGCGTTAAGTTTTTTGCATCGCCAATGCCGACCAGTAAGACCCGTTTAGCATCAATTTCGCTGGGTACCAAAATCTCGAGGATTTCCCCCCGTTTGCCGGAAAAAATATTATCCGCCGTTGCTAGGTTTAATTGATCTTGGGTCGACTGAGGTAAAAAGTCGATCCCATAGGTAGTAGAATCAGCACTTTGGAATAGCACTAATGTATCTGAATTCAGTGAGCTACGAGTGTCAAAACTAAAACTTTCGGCGTTAGCATTGAGAGAGTTAAGGCACGCCAGAGCCATAACGCTTAACATCAATTTATTATTATTTTTCATGGTGACAGCTCATATCATGGAAGTGTGAGAAGAATATCAAAGCTCAGCCTTAGGGTTAACTAATTTACGCTATTTTGCTGATATTAGTATTAAATCCAAGGCCCAAAGCGTGTCAATGATCGATCAAGGGCAAAACCCAATTGTTGCGATAAAGATTGAGCACTACTTTTAAGGGCCGAGGTGCCTAAAAGCTGTGGCGATTGGCTCGCAAAAATCACCCAATTCCCGCCGCCTGTGAGACAAGCGTTCACATGGGCAAAGTGTTGTTGTAAGTCGGCTAACAACTCGCGATTTTGGCTATGTTCTTTCCAGCAGTTCAGCACTAAATACCCATTGGGTTTGATGAGGTTAGTGCATTGCTCAAGGAATATTGGCGAAAGCTGCCCTGTTTCAACGCCTTTGGCTGTGTAAATATCGGCAAAAATTACATCCACTTTTTTATGATCGCCAGCAGCTAAAAAAGCAATAGCATCATCATTGATAAGATTGAGCTTTTTACCTATCGGCAGCTGAAAATAGCGCTTAGCTAACTCAATCACCGCGGGGCGTAATTCCACCGCTGTTAACTTTATTGCCGCGTCGAAATTGCGCAGTGAGTGAATAATCGAGCCGCCGCCTAAACCTAAAACAATAGCGCTCTTGGGCTTACAAAATAGTAAAACCAACAACATGGCTTGCACATAAGTGTGCTGGGGAATATGGGGCGCCGCCTTGAGGATCTTACTCTGCTCATCGTTATCCCCAAAGGACAGGATCCGTGAGTCGTCGTAATCGATTACACGAATCGGGCCTAGTGCGTCTTGGGTTTCATGTAAGAGGGTCGAATCGGCCATATTGGATTAATTACTCGGTTTAGCTGTTTGGCTTGTTTGCACGGGCTATAACTGCTCGTGCAAAAAAGTTAGAATTCAGACAGTTTTAGTTAATTGAGCCGCTATTATGACAAATCAAATCCTGCTTGCCTGTATTTATCTTGTAGTGTTTATCTTTTTACAGCGCGCCTTAACCCATTGGGTTAGAAAACTCGCGCAAATGAAGCAAGTGAGTGTTGCACGGACCAGTTTAGTGACCCGTTTTATTTCCTATGTGATGTTTTTTATTACTCTGTCATTGATGGCGGTCTCGCTCGGACTGGGCTATCAGGATGTGTCGCTATTTGTGTCATCTGCCTTTGCGGTGATGGGCGTTGCATTGGTTGCTCAATGGTCGATATTGAGTAATTTAACTGCTGGCGTGCTGATCTTTTTCGTGTTTCCCTACCGTATCGGCGAGCGCATTCGGGTGGTTGATAAGGATGAAGATATTAGCGGCGTGATCATCGAAATCGCGTTATTCCATGTGCTGATCCATCGCGATAACGGCGATACCATCACTTATCCTAATAACCTCATGCTGCAAAAGGCAGTGTTAAAGCTCGCCGATCAGACTCCCTTAGCCGAACGTCAGGCCTTACTCGAAGGCAAAAAGAAGTTTGATCCTGAGTAGTTTGGATAGTTGCGCAGCGCTATATTGATTATCAAACTGTGCTGAGCGTTCGTGGGCGTGTCTGAGTCGTTTGGCAGGCTTATAGGGTCTATTAACCCATCGCGGCGTACGATGAGATGAATGAAATAGCTCTTGCCGTTCTAGCCATTCAACTCAGACTTAACCGATAGCGCTTGAGTACAAGATTATCAATAACCCAATACAGGCCAGATAGGGATAACAACAAGGTCAGTATCCCCAGTAGCCAGCTAAAGGGGTTGTTAAAAGTACCTTGATTGAGGTAATCCATAAAGTGCAATTTAAACATCAAGTCGGCGATGTCTGTGTGGTCATTTTTATGGCCAATTAATTCGCCATTAACTGTATTGATATAAATTCGCGTCGACAGGTCATCATCCATATCTATTTGCCAAAGTGAATTGCACTGGGTTGGCCACTCGCTAATGGGGGCTGATATTTGCTTAACTTGGGTAATTTTCCCTGGCCCGGTATAACTTTCAAGCGCCAGTTGTTGCGCGCTTTGTTTATTAATGAGTAAGGAATTGCCCGTATAGGCATCAATCAAGGTTTGCTGTTGGCACTGGTGTGCATAGCGCTGCACCTTTGCATCGAGTACATAAACGGGCTTACCCGCGAGCGCCATTAATGTCAGGCTTTCTACCTGAGTATGCTTAGCCAGTAAGGGAGCGATATCCACGAGCTTTTGTGGATCAAACTCTTGCTTTTGCGGTGCAGGACTATGGCTAAGCTGGTACTCCATTCCCTTGAGTTCATCATGGGGCGTTAAATTGAAATAGACCCCAGTAACAAGCCAAAGTAGCAGTTGAATGCTTACTATGGCACCGAGCCAATAGTGGGCGATTTTGACCCAGCGTTTGAAGTGTTTACTTTGAGGCTTAGGCTTAGGTTTAGGCTTAAGTTTAAGATTCGGCATCATCTCAGATACCTCCTTCTTCGCTGCCACAGTAAGACGAAGCCAGCTAACACAGCCACAATGGAGACTAGAGCCGTGCTCAGCAGTAGAAGATTGTCGATGGCTTCACCCTCGTCGTAATCCATAATGTGCCATTTCCAAAAGAGATCGAACAAACGCCAATAGTCATGTCTGCGCGTGACTAACTCACCCGTTGTCGCTGACAGATAAAGGCTTGTGGCTGCACTATCGTTAAAATCCATTCTCCAAACTGGTAGGTATTGCGGCGCTAGTTCAGCTGGGGCGATATCGGTGAGCAGAGTTGCACTAACAAGCTTAGCCTCTACGGGTAAAGACCCGTTATGCTGATAGTTTGAAGCTATCATTCGGGCTTGTTTCTCCGTTATCGAAGGCAATAACTCACCCGAATCTGCGTCCACGAGAATGGACTTATCGTTCAGTTTAATCCGGTAATAGAGGGTATCAGTGATTGAGGTTAACGCGATTGCTTGAGCCTTAGGGAAACGCGCATAAACCGCTGCGATTGGGTACTGGATCTGGCTGGGATTGATATGCTGGGTGTCTTGCACTTTAATATAATCGCCACGGATAAACCCAAGATCCATTAAGACGAAATAGCTGCCTGTGACTGACCAGATCCCAATCGGCAGCACCAGCAATAGCATCAACCATCGGTGTAGAAAGTGTGCTGATGAGACTCGTTTTAGTGTGTTAACCCGCTTCAAGTTGATGACTCACTTTTTATTTAATTAATTTAGCCAGCTTGCTTAGGGGGATTACCCCCTTAAGCCCAAAGCATTACAGAGCCCATTTCATTCCGACATAGTAACGACGTCCCATTAGGTCGTACGTCATAGTGTTGGTATTACCATCGGTAAAGCTTTGATGATATGGCGCTGGTTTATCGAACAGGTTATCGATACCTGCCGTTAAGGCTATATTGTTGTCCATTTGATAATGAACCTGTGCGTTATGGTAAGTGACCGCATCAACGGAGTCACCTATATCTCCGGCATTGGCATATTGATCATCCGCCGCGCCGATATATTGAATGTTGTAGCTAAAGCGCCAATTGTCATTCGTGATATCAAAATAGAGGTTTGAGCGCCATTTGGTGTAGCTACCATCATAACCAATTGTGCCAGCTCGTGATTCAACGGGTGCGCCAGCGTAGGTTTGTAGATCGTATTGATCTAAATAGCTCAGCTCCCAAGTCGTATTCGTCACCAAGCCTGCCATCTCTTTTGGGTAAAACATCGCCATATCAACACCTGAAACCACTTCGTTGGCGGCGTTGCCCAGTTGTGTCTGTAAGTAGGTGATGTTGCCTGTCATCGCGTCTCGCACAAAGTGCTCGTCGCTACAGAAAGGATGCGTCATCCCTTTACTGTCGTAACAGGCGGCTAATTTGCTCGAACCATTGACTGAGTTAATGGCGTTATTAATCTCTATTTTGTAGTAATCGAGCGTGATGTTGAGTCCTTCAATAAATCCCAGATCCCAAACAATACCAGCAGTAAAGGTATTGGCCTCTTCTGGTTCTAGCTCGGCATTGCCGCCACGGTCGGTTAAAATAGTGCCTTCTTGCTTATAATTCGTTGGCACGTTTGATGCCATACAATTAGCGTATCGATTCGATCTAGGGTCGAGCTTAGCCCACTCGCTACAAGGATCTGTGGTATTCATGGAACCTTGATCGATACCGCCAAACAACTCAGGAATATTCGGTACTCTGAATGCCGTGGATTGTGTGGCTCGCAGTGTCACTGCGTCATTGACGACCCACAGTAGCCCCATTTTATAATTGGTATCGCCACCGAAGGTATCAAAATAGGAATATCGCAACGCCGCAGTTAATTCGACCGACTTGGCAAAGGGCAGGCCGCTTAAAATAGGTAATAAGGTTTCAAGATAGATTTCGTCAGCAGTGTAACGACCATCAATCGGATCTTGCTGGGCAGTGTTTGCTTCACCACTGATTTTAAGTGGGTCTGGATCATTCCATCCTTTCTCGTTTCTGTGCTCTAGTCCTGCGGCAAAACTCATCATGCCCGCGGGTAACTGCCATAGATCGCCTGTGATATTCGTTGTGAGGCTAAACTGCTCATTACCGCCGCTATCACGCATGTTAAACAGAAAATAGTCCAGCATTGCAGGTGTGAGTGAGCCAGCTCCCCAAAAGTTTGCGCAAGGTACATTGGGATCAATATTACAATTGCTATAGTCTGTCGCGTCGGCAAGACGAACCTTATTAATGACATTGGTCACTTCATAGGAACCACGATTACTGCCGAAGTTAACGGCAGCATCCCATTGCCAACCGTTGTCTAAATCACCTCTAAAACCTGTCACTAAGCGCCAAGTATCCGCTTGAATATTAAATTGTCGGGGAGCTTCTGCCAGTCTGCGACTCTGGAGAAGGAAGTCTGCATCGGTCGGATTTGATTCATGCCAAGCAGGGATCACGATACCTGACACCGATTGCGGGGAAGCGGGTAATTGTGAGCGACGGTGAGTGTACATAGCCTCAGCAAACACTTGGCTGCTTGCCGTTAAGTCATATTCACCGTAGGCAAACAGATTGACTCGCTCGTTAGGTTGAACCGCATTAAAGTACTGATAAGTATTATCTTTATGGCTACTTGTGTATGGGGCGCTTCCCGTTGGCAATAGCATTAACGGATCGCCGATTGGATTACCATTGGTATCAATGAAATGGCCTCTGCCTCCCGGCAGCGCCGAGTTACCGCCACACACTAGCTCACCATTCACTTCCTCAAGCGGACAAGGTGCGCGACTCAGCATATCGACGGCTTGGGTTTTATCGTAACTCATCGCCACATATGCACTGCCACCCTCACCTATATGACCGAGGGCAAGGTCAAGCTTGTACTGTTCACCATCATTTTGCTCGGTTATGCCAGTTCGCGCTTGAAACTCAACCCCTTCGATTTGTTGCCGAGTGATAATATTGACCACGCCAGCAACCGCATCTGCACCATAAATGGCGGATGCACCATCTTTTAATACCTCGATTCGTTCAACCACGCTAATGGGAATAGTATTAAGATCCACGGAGGAGTTTGCCCCTGTGCCACTGTTCACCATACGTCGACCATTGAGCAGTACGAGTGTGCGATTTACCCCTAATCCGCGCAGGTTAACTTGGGTTGAACCATAGCCCCCCTCAGTCCAATAGGCATTCGTTTGATTACCCGCAAACCCCGCAGAAGCCGTCATTCTTTGCAGCAATACTTCAACTGAGGTGGCACCGGTTTTCTCGATATCTTGCGCGGTAAAAACGGTCATCGGCGCGGTGGAGGCCATCTCTTCCCTTTGAATTCGGCTCCCTGTAATGGCAATCCTTTCGATAGCAGTGGGAGTCGATAATTGAGGTTTAATTGCAGATGCTGGAAACATTGCTTCAGTTTCGGCTTCGGCTGCTATCCCTGAAAAAGTGGCCATACTTGTTAGGGATATTGCAATTGAAGTCATTACTGCAGAGCGGGACATAATAAGCCTATGAAAGGTTTGTTTAAATAATGAGATGTTTTATAAAGGATTAAGCTGATATCTCAATAAAAACTCAACGACCTGCGACACTGTGTCACACCCCTAATACGCGGTTTATAATAAAGTGCTGATATAATCGACACTTTTGATATGGAAAAATAAAATTACGCTTGTTTCTGCTTATTTCCACTATCTCTATATTTCCACTAAGTGATAAATCACCAATGACTAAGGGTTTGGAAGTTCAACCATGTGGGCCCGCTGCATAGTTTTTTGTTTTACAGATATGATGATTCGGCATTGCATAAATTGGAGGATGAGAGCATGCAAGCGGAAGTACAGAAAAGTTTGAAGGCTATCCTGCGCATATAGCGCCCTTGCTATTGCGGATTCGAATTTTGATTTTTTCGATTGCCGAAGTGCAGGATTTAGGTGCGGTGGAAGAGAGCTTAAAATGGGGTGAGCCGAGTTATTCAGTTAAAAATGGAAGCACAGTAAGGTTTGACTGGAAGCCTAAATATCCCGAACAATATTACCTATTCTTTAATTGTAAAACTCAGCTAGTTGATACATTTCGAGAGCTCTATTCAGACATACTGCAGTTTGAAGGGAATCGAACCATAGTGTTAAATATTCATGATCCCCTACCAGAATCTGCGATTTCCCAATGTATTGAATTATCGTTGACATACAAAAGTATCAAACATCTACCTTTACTAGGAGCTTAGTTTCATTAAATAAAAAGGTGATGAATCACTAAAACCTTAACGCGAGTTAAGGTTTTAGTCTGTTTCATTAAGCGTGAATTTTGCTAGTTAAGTGTGTTTTGTACAACCTGCAGTACTATTTGAACTATGCAATAAAGGCTTCTAACTTGTGGCGGTAGGATTCTTCAAAGGCAATTATCGTAGCACCCTGTGAAAAAATGCCGTCGCTTGTAAGTACATTTGCAGCGCTAAAGCCGGATCATATCTATCGCCTTCATCACGCATAAAGGCGTGTTGGGCGTTGACTTCAAGCCAAGTGAAGTTACGGTTCAGCGCCATTAATTGCTGGTGGATTAGTACTCGGCCTTCCGCGGATACGTGGGGATCTTGCTTGCCGAACACTAACACTAATTCCCCTTGAATATCACCGCTGCGGCTCAATGAGTCATTGCCGTAAGCGCAGGGTAGGGTGTTGGAATGAATGTCGGTAGGATAAAGGCAAAATGCACCTAAAATAGCGGGGTTGAGTGCGGCGCGGTAGGCTAAGTGGCCGCCGATACACACGCCCATAGAGCCAACTTTGCCATTGCAGTAAGTTTGTTGAGTGGCAAAATCGATCAGTGCTTGGGTATCGCTATCGTGGTGTTCTAGGGGTTTGGCAAATTTATCGGCGTTACCTTTATCTTTACCTGATTCATCATAGGCCAGCACTGTGCCTAAAGGATTCAGTTCATGGAACACTTCGGGTACTAACACCACAAAACCGTGGCCAGCAAGAATAGTAGCGGTGCGGGCGATGGGCGCAGTTTGCTGAAATATCTCGGAATAAAAGATGATACTTGGGAATATTCCCTGTGCTTCTGGGCGATAGATATAGGTGCGCATTAGCCCTGAAGGCGTGGAGATATCCTGAATTTCCTGAGTCACTAACATATTTATATTCCTCTATGAGGCTTCAAACGTTGAAGCCTCACTTTAGCAGTCAGGATTTTATCTGTCAGTTAAAACAATTCGTTACCTGAGAGTTCACCGGCACATAGTGCTTTTATATTGCTCAAGGTCGTTTTGGCAATGGCGCCTAGGGCTTCTTCGGTGAGGAAGGCTTGGTGACCCGTGAAAATCACGTTATGGCAGGCTGATAAACGACGGAATACATCGTCTTGAATAATTTCATTCGATTTGTCTTCGAAGAACAGGCCCTTTTCGTTTTCATATACATCGAGCCCAAGCGAGCCGATTTGCCCCAGTTTTAATGCTTCCATTGCGTCGAAAGCATTGAGTAAACCACCGCGGCTGGTGTTGATCACCATGACACCGGGTTTCATCTTGGCGAAACTGGCTTGGTTTAGTAAATGACGGTTATCCGCGGTCAACGGGCAATGCAAGCTGATGATATCGCTGTTGGCATAAATAGAGTCGAGATCTTGATATTCAACATTCAGCGCGATGACAGCCGGATTGATAAAGGGATCGAAGGCAATGACTTTACAGCCAAAACCGAGCAATACCTTGATGGTTGCTACGCCGATTTTACCTGTACCAATCACGCCGACGGTTTTGCCGAACATGTTAAAGCCGACTAAGCCTTCGAGGGAGAAGTTGGCATCGCGGGTGCGTTGGTAAGCTTTGTGGATTTTTCGATTCAGTGTCAACATCAGTGCGACTGTATGTTCGGCCACGGATTCAGGAGAATAAGCTGGTACGTTAACGACTTGCATGCCTAAGCGTTTAGCGGCAACTAAATCGACGTTGTTAAAGCCAGCGCAGCGCATGGCGATAATTTTTGTGCCACCCTTAGCGAGTTCGACCAGAACTTCTTCACAGAGTGAATCGTTGACAAAGGCACAGACAATTTCAAAACCTTCGGCAAGCTTCACTGTTTGCATGCAGAGGCGATAATCGAAGTACTCAATTTGTGCACCAAACGCAGCATTTGTGCGGTTAAAGTGCTGCATGTCGTAATGTTTTGCGCTAAAAAATCCAATTCTCATTTCAGTCACCTAACGGGTTTGCTGATGTCATTATCTGGCAAAGAGTGTAAGTGAGTTAGGGCTTTTTGTCCTTAGCCTTAGAAAATTCCCCGTTAAAAGAGTGAGCTTTATCATCAATTGGGAATAAAAAAGCGAGCCCCTGACGGCTCGCTTATTGATTGACTGCTTTTACTTGAAGTGTTCAAGCTAGGGCTCTCATATTGAAAGTCGTACTATATGAGCTGAGGGTTAGTCCTTTAACCCTCCGTTATTGCATTTTACTTTTTGTCTTTAGCGTATTTAGCTGCAGATGCACCCGCGATACGGCCATAAGTAACGATATCGGAAATAGCATTACCACCTAAGCGGTTAGCACCGTGAACGCCACCTGTGACTTCACCTGCTGCATATAAACCATCAATAGGCTTACCCGTTTTTTCACTCTTCACTTCGGCTTTAGTATCGATCACAACACCACCCATAGTGTGGTGAACTGCTGGCGCGATTTCGAGAGCGTAGAAAGGTGCAACAACTAATTCACGTGGTAAATCAGGACGTTCAAATTGAGCATCTTTACCTGATTTAACAAAGCCATTATAAGCTTTCACTGTTTTAGCGAGTTCGGCCGCTGGAATATCTAACTGTTTAGCCAGATCTTCAATTGTTTTGCCTTCTTTAACAATGTTCAAGTGCACATAGCCTTCGATAGCTTTTAAGCTCTTACGGATAGAGTCATCGAATACCAAATAAGCACTTTCGCCTTTTTGTTGCAGAATCGCGGCAGACGCTTTGTCACGGGTGGTGATTTCGTTCATAAAGCGGTTACCTTCACGGTTAACCACGATCGCACCGTTACCACGTACCGCTTCGGTGATCATTACACCACCAGCAGGTGAATAAGTTGGGTGAGCTTGAATAAATTCTAAGTCACGAGTTGCAGCACCCGCTTGCAATGCCACGTCTAAGCCATCACCTGTAGCACCTGGGTGGTTAGTCGCTTTAAAGCCTTTTAACTTAGGATCGTACTTAGCAACACGATCGTTATTTTTCGCAAAACCACCCGCTGCGATAACGACAGCGTCAGCTTTGACCACGTAATAACCTGTGTATTCACCCTTCACCAATACGCCGGTAATTTTACCGCTCGCATCTTCAAGAATACGTACTACACGGCTGTTTAAGCGGATGTCAGTACCACGTTTCACTGCATTGTCCCATAGAACTTGTGCTACGTGTGCACCCACGCCAGCGCCGCCTGTTGGACGGTGACTACGGTTAACACTTGCGCCACCCATACGACCTACGTCAGTCATATCGGCACCCATAGAGGTTAACCAATCGATAGAGTCTGATGAGTTGTTGGCTAAGGTTTTGACCAGTTCAGGATCGTTAATATTGCGACCACCTTTCATGGTGTCGTCGATCATGATTTGTTTCTTATCTTCAATACCTAGTTTAGCCTGTGGCTTAGTTTCAGCAGCGTTCATTCCGCCAGCAGCAAGTTTAGTGTTTCCGCCTGGGATAGGTTCTTTTTCAAACAGGATAACTTTAGCGCCTGCATCACGGGCTGAAACGGCTGCTGCAAGACCTGCACCACCTGAACCAATGATCACGACATCAGTGGTTTCTTTTACGCCAGCGGCAATGGCTTTATCTTGAGCAGCTTTGTCTGCATCAACAGGCACAAACTTACGTTCCCACTTGCCACCGTAAGGCATATCGAAGCCGAAGCTGTGACAAGCATCGCAATAGGTGACTGATTTTTCATGACCTTTATGGCAGCTAGTACAAGCAATTTCGCCAATTAGGTGAGATTTATGGGGTGATACTTTATCTTTAGGTGCAGCGGCGGCCAGTTCTTTTAAATCACCGTGGCAGCTAACACACTGAGCATTTTCATGGGTAAGGTTGTCGTTGGTGACGCCACCTTTGTCTGATACGTGGCAGCTGTCGCAGCTACCCATTTCACCGTGAAAATCGGCTAGCACTTCTGGTGCTGCATAGGCAGTACCTGCCATAGCGCCAGAGATCAGCATGGCTAGTGCTGTTTTTTGAATATTTCTTGTGAACATGATAGTTCCTCCGCCGTACATTCATCTACTTAATAAGGGTTATTCATCGTGGCGTGATATTTATTTTTTACGCAGCTCACGCACTGTTAGAGCATTCTCCATTTGCAAATTTAGCACTATCTAAAGAGGTATATGTGTGTTCAGATCACATAACCTTTGTTACAGCGAAAATAACATATTTAAAATGTGCAATCGGATGGGAAATATTAATGAAGTTGAGACTAATCACTGCTTCAATACGGTATAACATGCGTGAGTTAACATATTGAATGGATTGATTTTAACTTTATAAAATAAAAATGGCATAAATTATGGCTTTGGTGGTGTGTTTTATCTATTTGTATTTTATAAATATTATAATTAAATCTTGTATATTGAGGAGATGCCTTATTTATTTTTATGTATTCTATAAATAATGTTATTTCAAAAGCCTTTATTGTATAAAATTATATTATCATTTTAATTAAATGTTACGCAATTGATTCTTAAGGGGTTGTAATGCACAAACAAGGCATATCAGAAAAACGTTTTTGGTTTCAACGTTTGAGTAAAACCAGTTTAAGGGCATTACATATTTTAGGGATCGTTGGTGTCGGTGGTGGCATTTTATTAGATGTAAATAAAGTGCAATGGTTGAGTTATTGGTATCTCGCGATGACGACGGGCAGCATATTAATGTTGTGGGAAATCGCACGGGATTGGCGCTGGCTGATCCAGCTTAAGGGAGTGTTAACTTTAGTAAAAATAGGCTTGCTTGGCCTGTTTGTGCCGCTGGCTCATTACAAACCTGAGCTGTTGATCGTGATACTTTTTTTGTCAGTTATCGTGTCCCATGGTCCTGCAGGGCTCAGGCATTATTCTATTGTGCATCGTCGGCAAATTGACTCGAAAAAAGAAATTAAGGGCTAATTGATATGTCTGTAATCCATACGTCAACTTTAACGCCTGCCGCGTTAATCACAGAGTTCGCTTGGCCTAATCCATCTGTGTCTAACTTAGACTTGAGTTGCTTCGATGGACTTAAGGTGCTCGATCTCGCTTGCGGTTCTGGGCGTAATGGTTTGTGGTTTTTAGCGCGAGGGGCTGAAGTGACGTTTATCGATCGAGATTTGTCCGCCATGTCACACATTGATCAGGCTAATGCTTACAAATTACAAAGGAATTTAGAAGCTGAGGCTGGACCATTATTACCGGTTGAAGAGTACGATATTGTCTTAGTATTTAATTATCTGCATCGCCCATTACTGCCACAAATTGCTAAGGCGGTTAAGAGCACAGGCCTTATCGTCTATGAAACCTTTACAACGCAACAGGCGCAGATAGGTCGGCCACGCAACCCAGATTTCTTACTTACTGAAAATGAACTCAAATCAGTGTTTGCTAACTGGCAATCTTTACATTACTTTGAAGGTCGATTATGTGATCCGCAGTCCACTCAAAGCAGTTATAAAGCCCAGTTGATTGCGCGAAAACCTACAACGTAAATTTATTGATTGAGACTCAGAGGTCGTAGGATGTTTCCCTATCCAGAGCAATATCGCATTGCAACGCCGCCGTTGACGACCGCCTTTATGGTGGCGTGGGCTTTATTCAGTCACAGCTTATTTTCCGATGCAAACCCTGTCGCACTCTATCCGCTGTTAGCGCTATTTCCCTTGGTGATTGGATTACATTTATATTTGATTTTGTTAGCAAAAGGAATGGGG
Source organism: Shewanella sp. SM95 (assembly GCF_025653595.1). Lineage (NCBI taxonomy): Bacteria > Pseudomonadati > Pseudomonadota > Gammaproteobacteria > Alteromonadales > Shewanellaceae > Shewanella > Shewanella sp. SM95. The sequence goes on along the minus strand of NZ_JAKKSE010000006.1, from coordinate 23,373 downwards.
CGACTCGATCAGTGTTTCTATGCCTTAGTGCATATCCCTCTGGCGTTTGTAGTGTGGACATTCACTATTATGCACGTGAATGGTAACGCTTTTTCTTAAATTCGCCTGACGTTTTAGAGAAAATAACAAAAAAAAGCGCCCTGATAATCAGAGCGCTTTTTTGATTTTGTATTGCTAACAATTAGGCCGTGGTGTTGATGTTGTGGCCTGCATTGCCTACGGGTTTTGGCGCCGCAGCTGCAATTAAATCTACCGCGATTTTACCTTCGGCTTTTTGCTGCTCTTTTGCTAACTGAGCAACCTTAACGCCAATTGCACCATTTTCTAGATTTGGTGCGATAGCTTGGGTATTCAGTGAAATTGACATAACTAACCTCGATTGTAAGCTGGATCCCTTTATCGGCAAACCCACCGTTAACTTTAGTCGTTACACATGAATTTGCCAATTCTATCGTACTATCTATTTTTGCATGTTAATTTTTAATACTTTAAATGATTTCAATATGTTGAGTTAGTTCGCGTAAACTTGCTAACATATTTTTAGTTTAAATATTTTTTTAAAAAGTCAAGCATCTCAGTGTATAATTCTTTGCGGTTTTCTTCGTTATAGAATCCATGCCCTTCTGTTTTTTTCCATAACCATTTCGGTTCATTTCCTGTTTTTACTAGGGCATCTCGCATCACATGAGCGTTTTCATAATGTGCCTGCTCATCACGGCCGCCATGCACAATGAATACTCCGGCTTTAATTTTGCTTGCATTATAGGCGGGAGAATGTTTTTTCATTGTTTCTTCTGAACCCCCAAAAGCTTGTTCCATATAGCGTTTACCCCAACCCAATCGTTCAGCAACATTGCCTTTATTGAACATGAGTGGTAGATCGTATACCCCAACATATCCAATTGCGCACTTATAAAGGTCGGGTTCTTTAACCACACCCATGAGAGCGGCATATCCGCCGTAACTTGATCCGGAGATACAAATTTTATCCTTATTAGCGAAGCCTTCTTTAATTGCCCATAGTGTTGCATCGGTCAGGTCATCTTGCATTGCACCACCCCATTGTCCGTAACCACTATCTTCAAACTCACGTCCATATCCGCCAGAACCTCGAAAATTTACCTGAAGTACACTGTATCCTGCACTCGCATATACCTGTACTTCATCATCAAAAAACCAATAGTCACGAGGACCATGTGGGCCCCCATGTGGATGGATAATTAAAGGCAAATTTTCAGCTTTGGCACCCAGTGGTATGGTTAAATAACCATGAATTGTTAAGCCATCACGAGTAACAAAATTTATCGGAGTTTTATGAGACATTTTTTGCTCATCTATCCAAGGGCGAGAGGCTGTGAGGAAAGACACTTTTTTAGTCTCTCTATCGTAAAGATAAAATTTACCTGGATTAACATCGGAGTAACTTTCAATCACCCAGCTTTTGTTATCAGCTGTCTTAGAGGTAATATGTAAATAATCATTTGGAAATGCTCGTTGTAGCCCGCGATACTCTTTGGCTAGTTCTGAATTTTCATCAAAAAATATAACTTCAGGTCTTCCATTATGAATAATGGCCCCTACCACTTCTCTTATACGTTTACCTGTTTCAGATGTATATACATTTATAAATGGTTGAGCATCAACTATATCATTTCGGTACATTAACTCTCGTTCACCTGTACTTAACTTGATTCTATATATGCCTAAAGTACTTTTCTCTATGTTATCAGAGGTAAATATGAACTGGTTATCTGCACTAAATCCAATAACATTACTGGACCCTGTCGAGCTGGTTCTAACCATATTTGACAACGATAAAGCTTTCCATGCATTTTGATCAACATTGCTTTCTCGAATATAGGTAATTATTTCTCCAGCACCCTCCGATTTTAACAGTCCTTTTCTTTCTGTTTTCATGGACTGGCTCACTCGCCATTGATCATTATTATCTAAAAAAATCGATGCATTTTCAAATTTAGCTTTTTCAATTAATTGACGTTTCCCAGTATAGATATTCACTTTATAAAGGTTAGAGTATTGTTTTTTTTCTAAATTAGACGATATCAAAATGTTATCGCGTTCATCCATTAGTAGGCTCTCAACCTGCGCACCTGAGTAATCTTTATTCCTCACTCCAAATAATTGTATTTTACTTGAACAGTCTGCATTGCCTGAAAATAGCTCACCAGTCAAAAATGGAGTCGCATACTGTCCTGATTGGGTTGAGATTGTCATTACTACTCGTTCTTCATTTGCCCACCAAAACTCCATGACTGACTCTTCTTCACCAAAAAAAAAGTTACAAACTACTTTTTGATTGCTTTTATTGATAATCGCTAATCTTTTATGATTTTTATACGGATAAGTCGCGGCTAAGAAATCACCTTTAGGAGATATTTTAATCGCATTAAACATACTGTGCTTGGCGAGATCGTGTGCGTTTGTCGCGGCTAATGCATTAAGCCCACTTCCTAATATTAAACCAAGAAAAATCAGTATTTTTGTCATGTTAATCATATGGATCTCCATCGATAGAATCTATTTCTACTTACTTCGTTTGATAACTGGCAGTACTCTCGCGCAATTACATTGACAGACGAACAGAGTATTACTCATTAATCAGCTGTTTGAACTGTTACGTCTCAACAGCTTACTATAACTTCATTTGTTTTTTTTGCCTTAAAACACACTTAATGGCAACATATTTTAAACATTAAGTTCAAAATATTTACATGAGGTGGTCTTTGCTATACCTTACATATGATTGCAAGGAATATGCAATTTTCACATAAAATCATCCGTCTGGTAACATTTTTACGTGTTATTAACAGCCGTTTTGGAGAATGTATGTATAAGACAACACTGCTTTGTAAAGCAATACAACTAGGCCTATTTACCGCTTCGATTTCTATTGCCAGCCACGCGTGGGCTGCAGAAGAAAAAGATGCTCAAACCAAAAATGAGAAAATTGAGCGTGTAGAGGTTACTGGTAGTCGAATTAATAGAACTGATTTAGAAAATGCTCAGCCCGTTGTTGTGTTAACCGCTGAAGATATGAAAAATGAGGGTTTTACAACGGCGTTCGATGCAATCCAAAGTATTTCTCAAAATACAGGAACAGCACAGGGTAACGAGTGGGGGGCGCAAGGTGGTTTTACACCAAATGCTGATGTAATCAATTTACGTGGTTTTGGGCCTGGCTATACCCTTGTTCTTCTCAATGGTCGACGTATTGCTGAAAACCCTACGCCCTATAATGGGCAAAGTAATTTTGTGAATTTAAGTGGCATTCCATTTTCTGCGGTAGAGCGAATTGAAATTCTGACTCAAGGTGCATCAGCTATTTACGGTTCAGATGCTGTTGCTGGTGTTGTAAACATTATTTTGAAAAAGGATATAGATTCAACAACTGTGACTGCTATGTATGGTATTACACCAGAAGGTGGTGGTGCTCAAAATCGGTTTAGTCTTACCTCTGGCAGTACAGGGTCTGATTATTCAATTGGGGGAACCATTGAGTATTATAAACAAGATCCGATTTATTCTCATGAGCGGGATTATATGGATTCTGTTGATGATAACCCTGCCGGTGCGACTCCTCTTTCTCGAGGGATTTTATTGCTTGATAATTTTACTGGTAAGTATAGAGATCCTGGCGAACAAGGATGTGTAGATTCTGGTTCTGGATATGAATATGCGGATCGTAATGGTTTTGGTAAGTATTGTGGTGTTGATACTACAGGTGACAATACGATTCGAAATGAACGTGAAACCTTAACCGGTTATTTGTTTGGTACATACGACATCAACGATCATATGCAACTCTTTGCTGATACTATGTATTCAACAATAGATTCTGCAGTTTATGGTTCTCGTCACTTTTATAGTGAGAATTTGCTATTAAATACTCCTGATGGTTCTGGTAATTTCGGAGGAACCCGAGATTATGTATTGGCACAGAGGATTTTTAGTTTTGATGAGTTAGGCCAACGTAACACTCTATTTGATGAGCAGAGTTATAATGTCACTGTTGGTATTAAAGGTGATATTGATACAGCCTATAACTGGCAAGTGTATTACTCGGAGAGTCGTTATGATTACGAGAGTAGCCGAGATTGGATGAAGGAAGAAAAAGTCACCGAACTATTTCTAGGTGAAATAGATAATCCATATGGTCTTTATAATGGTGATGCTCCCGTAGGATTGTATGACAAAATTACACCAGAGATTCGGGACCAGTTACTTGGAACACAAGTTATTTTAGCTGATTCGTATGCTAGAACTTTATCTGCTGAAATTAATGGTGATTTATTCGAATTACCATCCGGTCCTATTGGATTTGCTGCTCTTATTGAATATAACAAGCAAGGCTATGATCTTAAACAGGATGACCGTACATTAAATACTGAAGGCAACGGATGGCAAGGCTTAACGGGTACGGAAGGTGGTGGCGATCGCAGTCGTTATGCTGCAGGTCTTGAGCTTCTGATCCCTGTGATTGAAGACTTAGATCTTGGTGTTGCAGCCCGCTACGATCAGTATGACGATGGCACTACCGAAGTTGGTGGTCGTTTAACCCCATCAATTACTATGACATATAAAGCTATGGATGAGTTAAAGTTCCGTGCAAACTGGGGGCAAAGCTTTAGAGCTCCAGATATGCACTATGTCTTTGCTGGTGATTCAGGCTACTTCACTACTGCGTATGACTATATTGATTGTCGTGTAAACGATCACGATGATGACCCTAATTTTGTACCGAGTCCAAGTGCTTGTGAAACGACATCTTTAAAAGGTAATCGTTCTGGTAGTAAAACGTTAGAAGAAGAGAAGGGAACAAACTGGGGCGTGGGGGTAATTGCTGAACCAGTGAAAGATCTTAGCTTAACTTTTGATTATTATAATATCAGTTTGAAAGATATTATTTCTGATGAAAGCGAACAAGATATATTAGATCTTGAATATGATTGTAAATATGGGCGAAATGGTAAAGACCCGTCTAGCAGTGAATGTACTAACAATGCAGCAAAAGTAGTTAGGGCTGCAGCGGGTGCTCCGAATGCTGGAGATATTGAAACTATTGTGGTTAATCCTGAAAACAAAGCACTCTATGAACAGAGTGGTTTAGATGCTAAGTTATTTTATACTTTAGATACTGAGTATGGAGACTTTGGCGTTCAATTAGGATGGACTCATATTTTAAGTACAAAATATCAAGTGGATTCTGCATCTTCTATTCAAGAGTTGCGTGATGATAAAGATAATTATGAGCCTAGATCTAAAACTAACTTAGTCTTGACTTGGCAATACCAAGACTGGTCCGTTGCTGTTCGTGGCGATAGAATTGGTGAAATTCCACTTTGGGAGCAACCTGCCGAAAACTACGATGATGAAACTGGCGATGTCATTAAAGTAGACCGTTTGAATCCTTACTACACGGTTAACATGAGTGTTGGCTATGATTTTACTGATAATTTGAAAGTATTAATTAGTGGTGAGAATATTTTCAATCAACGCCCTGAAGTAGATGTTACCCATGATGAATGGCCATTCTTTAACAGCTTCTCGTACCCTGGTGCCGCGATTGGCTCTGCTTATCGTGCAGAAATAAGTTATAAATTCTAAACAATAAAAAGTGATAGCACTTGTGCTATCACTTTTTTTAGAAGTATTTTTGTCTATCAGCTTTTGGTCATGAGGTATTTTCGACTTAGAACGATAATCGCTGTGGCAATGAGCGAGCCTAAAATCAATCCGAGTGCTAGACTCACATTTTGCAGTGCTGTTGGGTCAATAACCAGTGCGATACCCATCCCCAACATCATCACGCCTGACATAAGTTTCAGGGTTTGGCCTTCTTTTTCGGTTAACTTACGTTTGCCTAAGGTCGCACTGAAAACGATAACAATAATAGCCAGCGGGATCACATATACAATATTGTATAAAACCAAATACATATAGCGTTCAATGTCTGGCAGATTGTGCATAGATAGCACACTGGTGTAGATCATTGGGAAGCCTGCGGTGCAAAGTAACTCATAGGCATTGGCGAGGATAGCTAATACGGTAGAACCTATGAGTAACGCGCCTAAGTTACTGGAATTGGATAGTTTCCCCATGCGTTTTATTAGACTCGTACGATTTTCTGCCGACATCGATAGTGTCACTTCTCCCTTAGTAAAGAAGTAATCTTTGATATTGATGGCTCCTGCGATCAAAGCTAAACAACCCGCCGCTAAAATGATCATACCGCCATCACTGCCTGCCCCCAGCAGTTGGAAGATGTTTAGCCATGCCGTCATAAACAGGAAATAAATAAAGCCGGAGAAGAATACGAAAATCCCGCCGACGAGTAACATGCGGCTGCGACTCTTGGCATTAACCATTATCGACAGTAAAAATAGCAACACAAAGAAGGCGCAAGGGTTAAAAGCATCGACACCTGCGAGCACTAAGGTGAGTAACGGCAGAGACATAGTCTCAGGTGTCACTACTCCCACTAAAGGTAATTCAACGGGTTGAACTTCTGGCTCTGCAACGGGCTCGCTTAAGCTGGTGGCATCACAGGTGCCTTCGCCAGTATCTGTGCCACAAGTGCCAAAGAGCGGTGCATCTGTTTGAGCGCTTGTGGTTGTGCTGGTGGCTCCTTTGGTGGGGAGGTCAGCGTCGCTCAGTTTACCGCCAAGGGATAAATAACAATTCTTCAGTCGATTGACTAAAAATTCACCCGTTACCGCTTCACTTGAATATCCCACAATGGCCTTTTCACAACTTGCCATATAGGGTACTGAGCGTGCTTCAGTACTGGTTTTGGAGGCGATATTTTGCCAAATATCCTGTACGCCGGGATCTGATACCCTATGGGATTCGAGTTCAATCCAAGGGTATTTTTGCGGTAATGAATCAATGAACGGATGGGCCTCTGCACAGTGCGGACAGGTTTTTGACCAAAAGAAATACAGCTTAATTTTGAGCTCACCCTGATCATTCACATAATGCCACGTTCGATCCGCTGAGCTTGAGGGTGTTGTCTCGGCCCAGCTCGGGATAGAAAAGGCAAAGAGGAATAATAGCGAGCAAAAGAGAGATAATTTCGATAGATATTTTGTCATAGCGCCTCCCACAGAGAGTGGGTTTAAGTATCGTCAAACGGTTCGATTATCTCTTACTCTACTTAAATCAATCATTTTGATTAAATTAGATATTAAGAAGTGTTAGTTAACTCGCGAATAATAATTTTTTGGGAACTGAAACCAGTTTATCTCCCTGTAAAATGGGGTGATGCACACTCACTCTCAGCTTGAGTCGTTATTGGCTAATAAAGAATAAAGCACCCGAGGGTGCTCTATTTCTGACGTTATCAACAGGTGTCGATGATGGGTTATGGTTAGCCTAACGTTACGCCATTTACGCTAAGTTTCACGTCGATATTATTGCGTGTGGCGTTCGAGTACGGACAAACTTGATGCGCATGACGCACTAGGGCTTCTGCGGCTTCTTGCGGTAAATCTAAGCTGACTTCTAAGGCAACCGCTAATGCAAAACCACCGGCGTCATTGGCACCAATCCCAACAACTGCACTGACTGGCGCTTCGGTAATATCCACTTTGCCGATTTTTGCGACGTGCAGAACGGCGTTTGAGAAACAGGCGGCATAACCTGCGGCAAACAGTTGTTCAGGATTAGTGGCGAGACCGCTACCGCCCATGGCTTTTGGATAGGCTAAAGCGACATCAAGTAAACCATCATCAGTGCTGACTTGACCTTGACGACCCGCTTTTGCTGTGGCACGTGTTTCATAAAGTGTTTTCATAGTATTAGACCTTCTGAGGTTAAGGATTAAGTAAATCGATTTAAATTGTGCGCAATTCAATTGTGATAAACTATAATTCGATCTTTGGTGTGAATGCAAGTATATTGTGCGCAATATATTTAATTTGTCGGATCTTCCTATGGCAACAACTCAACCCAACACCCGTGTTAATCCTGTCGATATGGCAGAAAATACCAGCACAGAGAATGCCTTATGTCTTGAGAATCAAGTGTGCTTCTCACTTTATAGTGCTGCAAATGTTATGGTGCGTGCCTATCGGCCTTTGTTGGACAAATTAGATCTAACCTATCCGCAGTACTTAGTCATGCTAGTGCTATGGGAAGAGCAGGGGATTAGTGTCAAAACCTTAGGCGATAAACTTTTCCTCGATTCAGGCACGTTAACGCCATTGCTGAAGCGGCTAGAATCTAAAGGATTAGTGACTCGCGGGCGTAGCGAGCAGGATGAACGCGTGAGAGTGCTGGCCTTAACGCCAGCGGGGCTTGCCCTCAAAACACAGGCAAGTGAAATTCCCCATTTGATGCGTTGCAAAGTCGGCGGCGAGGCGAGCGAACTAAAAGCCTTAAAGACTATGTGCGATCAAGCACTTAAGCAATTACATGCCAGTATTGATTAAACTCTTATCGTCGAGATTTGATCTAAGATTAACTTATTGACATATTAACGCTTATTAGCGGTTCGACTGAGTGCAATGGGTTGTATGCTTGAAGCTCAGCGGGTCAGTCGTCTATTGAAGGTTAGCGAGAGTAAGTTATGGCCTGTTTCGATGTAGCCATTATTGGCGGTGGGATCAGCGGTGTCGGCATTGCCCAATATGCGGCAGCAGCGGGCTATTCCACCTTGCTGATTGAAAAGGGCGAAATTGGCGGCCAAACCTCAGCGAATTCCAGCAAGCTTATCCACGGTGGTTTACGCTATTTAGAAACCGGACAAATTAATTTAGTCCGTAAGTCATTGCTTGAAAGGCGACATTTACTCAATCTTGCGCCATCACTTGTTAAAGCTGTGCCCTTTTATATTCCCGTGTACGACAACAGTCAGCGCAGTCCCTGGACCATTCGCGCAGGACTGAGTATGTATGCACTGCTGAGTGAATTTGATCCTTTAGGCCAATTTGTGTCGGTACCTGCTGTGCATTGGCATCGTTTGAAGGGATTAAAACTCTCTGGATTAAAAGCCGTATTTCAGTACTGGGATGCGCAGACCGACGATAAATTGCTCACTCAAGCGGTGGCGCGCAGCGCGCAGGCACTGGGCGCTGAAGTGTATGCCGAGGCTGAATTTCTTGAGCTGGAACACAAGCGCGAGACCTGTGAGCTGAGTTTTAGCCACAGGGGCGAAATCCATAAAGCCGAAGCGAAGCTTGTGATTAATGCTGCAGGTCCTTGGGTGAATGAGGTGTTGAGTAAAGTGTTGCCCCCACTTGCGGGTGTTGAACTCGATTGGGTGCAAGGCGCCCATGTGTTACTGGATATTCCTGCGCCCGATGGCATCTTGTACTTAGAGTCATGCTTCGATAAACGAGTAATATTTGTGATGTCTTGGTATGGTCAAACCTTAGTCGGCACCACAGAAACTGAATTAACCTCTTTAGATAAGCCGCCTGAGGCGACCGAATCTGAAATTAATTATCTGCTGGGGATCTACAAACATTATTTCCCACTAACGCCGGATATTGATGAGCTCAAGGCTTTAATTACCCAAACCTTCTGCGGCATTCGGGTTTTACCTAAGCAAAATAGCCAAGCCTTTGAGCGGCCGCGGGATACTTTGATGAAAACATCAATTTCCCATCCGCGCATCCTCAGTTTATACGGCGGTAAGTTAACGACGTTTCGCAGCACCTCGGCAGAAGTGCTTGAATGGATTGAAAAGGCCATAGGTAAGCGGCAGTCTATTGCTGATGTTGATAAACTCACCCTATCTTGAGTGCGCCGTGAATTATGCACTTGATGCTGATTTGAATATGCTTCAAGGTGATTTTTACCTGTAAAACCGCTACAGTGTGGCGCTTTTTTACTGATATCTAGGATCTGCCGTGAATGTTGCTATTGTAAATACCGCCAAGCAATGTGGTTATTTTAACCAAGGTCAGTGCCTTTCTTGCCGGCATATACAACAGCCTATGGTGCAGCAAGTGGCGGTTAAGACTCAAACTTTACAGCAACTACTCGCGCCTTTTATCCCAGCTAATTTACCCGATATTTTTCAGCCGCCGGTAATTGGCGAGGACAGCGGCTTTCGTAATAAAGCTAAAATGGTAGCCTTAGGCGCCGCCCATGCGCCTGTGCTGGGGATTATGAGCCCAAGTGGCGAGGCGGTAGATCTTTGTGACTGCCTTTTATATCCATCTGATATGCAAGATTTATTACATCGCTTAACACGCTTTGTGCAGCAGGCTGGACTTCCTCCTTATCGGGTAGATAGAGCCAAGGGTGAACTTAAATTTATTCTGCTGACCCGCAGTCAAGTGCGTGGTGAATATCTACTGCGGTTTGTACTGCGGTCCACCAATAGTATCGAACGTATCGAACGTGAATTACCTGCATTATTAGCTGAATATCCGCAAATAAAAGTGGTGTCAGTCAATATCCAACCGGTTCATATGGCAATACTTGAGGGTGATGAAGAGATTTTTTTAACTGAGAATACTAGGCTTGAAGAACGTTTTAATCATGTGCCTTTGTTCATTCGGCCTAAGAGCTTTTTCCAAACCAATCCACACGTTGCGGCGCAGTTATATCAAACGGCCCGTGAATGGGTTGCCGAGTTTTCACCTCATTCGTTATGGGATCTCTTCTGTGGTGTAGGCGGTTTCGGACTGCACTGTGCATCCAAAGACATTACCCTCACAGGGATTGAAATTGAAGCTGAAGCGATTGCCTGCGCGCAAATGTCAGCGCAGATGATGGGGCTCGAAAACGTGCAATTTATGGCGCTCGATTCCACCGACTTTGCTAAGGGTAAAAGCGCTGCCGATAAGCCGGATTTGATCATAGTTAATCCGCCGAGGCGCGGTATTGGCGAGGCTTTATGCCAGTCATTAAGCGAGTTTGCCCCTAAGGCCATTCTCTATTCAAGCTGTAATCCGCAAACCTTAGCGAAAGATCTCGAACATATTCAAGGCTATCACTTAACCAAAGTGCAGCTATTTGATTTATTCCCCCACACGGATCACTTCGAAGTACTAGTCATGTTGGTGAAGGATTAATTTTTTAGCTCATCAATTTATCACTAAGCATTTGTACTTATTCGTTTTACGATTCTTGAAATCCGCTCAAACTATCTTAAGGACTCTACCATGTGGAGTCTTTGCAATACTTTTATCTGCGCTGCTCGCGTGAAACTTCATCAAAGTGTCTTTTTAGTGGCATAATCTTTAGCACTTTATGCATTGATGGGCGGCGATTTATGCTACAGATTTTCCTACGCTTTTTTACCTTGGGCTTGATGAGTTTTGGCGGGCCTGCGGCGCACATTGGTTATTTTCGCCAGACCTTCGTAAATGAACTCGGTTGGCTCGATGATAAGCGTTACGCCAGTCTGGTTGCCTTAAGCCAATTTATGCCGGGGCCAGGGTCGAGCCAAGTGGGCCTCGCCATTGGTTATCAAAGAGGCGGGCTTGTTGGCGCGCTTGCTGCTTTTGCTGGTTTTACACTACCTTCCTTTATTTTGATGTACTTACTGGCGGTAACAACGTCGGCATGGCTCGCCAATCATTATGTTCAAGGGATGATTTATGGGCTTAAATTAATGGCCGTCGTTGTGGTTGCCGATGCCGTTCTCGCCATGTTTAAACAGTTCTGCCAACGCAAATCCGCACGCCTATTAATGTTAGTTAGTGCTGCGGCAATTTTGATTGCGCCATCGATGTGGACGCAAATCCTGCTGCTACTCGGCGCTGCGACTATCGGTATATATAAATTGAGTGCGACGCAAGATGACACTGCTCCGCTTGCACCTATCAAATTGAATTATATATATTTACTGCTCTTTTTTGTGTTACTCATCGGCAGTTTTTTTATCGTGGATTTAGGCTCTGAAGCTTGGATCTTCGGTGAGTTTTATCGCGTAGGGAGCTTAGTATTTGGTGGTGGTCATGTTGTACTACCTCTGTTGGAAACTGCGGTGGGTGATACCATAGGTGGCGATCGTTTTCTGACAGGTTATGCCTTTGCCCAAGCAGTGCCAGGACCTATGTTTACCTTTGCGACCTTTTTAGGCGCTGAAGTGATGTTAGATAAGCCCTTCATGGGGGCTTGCATCGCAACCGCAGCCATTTTCTTACCCGGTTTTTTACTCATGCTGGTGGGGTTGAAAAGTTGGCATGCGATTGCCGCAAGACCAAAAATTGCTGGCGCGATAGCGGGAGTGAATGCTTGTGTTGTTGGCTTACTTGCCGCAGCACTTTATCAACCCGTGTTTTCTCAGGCGGTATTCTCAGGTAAAGATATGGCCTTGGTATTGCTCGGTTTTGGTGCATTAAAGTTATTTAAACCACCCATGCTACAACTGGTATTAGGCTTTAGTGTATGTGGTGTGCTGCTTAATATGCTTTGAACTGAGTCGTTATTAATCGAATGTTTATTGAGCAAGATTAAGATTTTGTTACTTTAAGCGCATAGAAATACAACAATCTTAGCTATACTCCGAAGATACAAGTTGTAATCCTTTGGAGCATTCAAGTATGTCTAAGTTGAGTTTGCGCAATAAATTATTATTGCTGTCGCTGTTTCCTTTGATCCTCGCATTATTGGTGTTGATGTCGGTTTCTTATTATGTTGAGCAAGATGCGCTTGCCGATGAGGTGGTTACCTTTAGATCTAAGCTCGTCGGTGAACGTAAACAACAAATCAAAGAAGCTACCGAAATTGCCGCTGGTATAGTGAATTACCAATTATCGTTAAAAGAACAAGGGAATGTGAATCAAGCGCTAAGAGACATACGTTTTGGCAGTGCGGGTTATTTCTTCATGTATGACTCTCAAGGGAAAAATATTTTTCATGCCCTAATACCGAGTTTAGAGGGGCAAAATAAAATGGATATGACAGATCCTCGCGGCACTAAAATTATCGTCGGTCTGCTCGATGCCGCTAAACGTGGCGATGGTAGTTTCTCCTATTACTATCAAAAACCTAATACTAATGAACAGATTGAAAAAATCAGTTACGCCATGATGATCCCTGGTACTGACTGGATGTTAGGTACTGGGGCATATATCGATGATATTGAAGCTGTTGTTGAAGATTATCGTGAGACAGTGACTGAGCAAATGACTGAAAAATCCTTCGCGATTTTGCTGATAGCGCTTTTCCTTACGGGTATTACTGGCTTTATCATTATGATTGCCGCCCACCGTATGGTCGTGCCAATCAAGAATATGGCCGATAACTTAAATGATATTGCTAAGGGCGAAGGGGATTTAACCAAACGACTTACCGTAAAAGGTGAAGACGAAATTGCCCAACTTGGGCGCTCCTTTAACCTCTTTGTCGATAAACTTCAGCATATTATCGGCGATGTTGCGACTGCGACGGCTAAAGTAAAAACGGCAGCCAATGCGATTCATGATCAAACTAAAGTCATGTCGAGCCAGTTGGTGAGTCATAACAATGAAACCGATCAGGTGGTGACTGCAATCACTGAGATGTCCTCCACTGCGAACGAAGTGGCTAAGAATACCACTCAAGTAGCCGAAGCGACTCACGCTGCTACTGGTGATGTGGCGAATGCACAGCGTTGTGTTGATGCTTCGCTTGAGGAGATTGCGTCTTTAATGTCGCAAATTAACAATGCGGCAGGCAGTATAAAATCACTCAGCGAGCAATCACAGAAGATCAACAGCGTGCTTTCTGTCATTGGCGGTATTGCCGAGCAAACTAACCTATTGGCATTGAACGCCGCCATCGAAGCGGCCCGTGCTGGTGAACAGGGTCGTGGATTTGCTGTGGTCGCCGACGAGGTGCGTAATTTAGCCAGTCGAACTCAAGCCAGCACGTTAGAAATCAACGAGATGTTATCGGCACTGCATAAGCTAGTGACCCAAGCCGTGAAAGCCATGGAAGAGAGTCAGCAAAGCTGTGTACGTTCGGTGGATTCTTCTCGTACGATTTCCGATAGTTTAGGCTCAGTCACTTCAGCGGTAACGGCGATTAATGATATGAGTACCCAAATTGCGGCCGCGGCGACAGAGCAAAGCTCAGTAACCGAAGAAATTAACCGTAACGTGTATGCCATCCAAGAGATTGTAAACGAGCTGCTTCATTCCAGCGAAGATGCCGCTAGGATCAGTATGACAGTCTCGGAAGAAGGCATTAACTTGGGCAAGTTAGTGGGCCAGTTTAAGATTTAATTGCAGCAATCTTGATTAAAACGGGAGACTTAAGGTCTCCCGTTTTATTTGGCTTATTTATCTTTTTGAAGAGCACTTAATCCATTTACTTTAGTCAATCCAGCCTAGTCAGTTCATTCTAATCAATTTTCTCGGCAACCCGCTCAACCCTTACCGAGCAGACCTTATATTCAGGGATAAAAGCGACAGGATCGAGCGCATTGATGGTAAGTTTATTCGCCGCAGCTTCCACAAAGTGGAAGGGCAGGAATAGCACGCCAGCTTGGGCTCTTTTCGTCACAAAGGCGTCGATTTCAATTTCACCGCGACGGGTTGTGAGTTTGATTTTATCGCCATTGCCTATGCCGAGTTGCTCGGCATCGTAGACTGAAATCATTACTTTAGGCGAGCCGAGTAAGTCGAGTCCAGCCGTTTTACGGGTTAAGGTGCCTGTGTGGAACTGTTCCAGTAAACGTCCGGTCGACAGAGTGAGCGGGTACTCACTGCAGGGCATTTCTGCGGGTAGGCGATAACTCACTGGCGTAAACTTGCCTAAACCGCGGGTGAATTGGCCTTGGTGCATAATGGGAGTACCTGGATGAGCTTCATCAGGGCAAGGCCATTGAATACCTTGGGGAATTTTATCGTCAACTCCAGTGCTTAATCGCTGCCAAGTAATGCCGCGATATTGTGGTGTCAGCTCATTGATTTCCTGCCAAATAGCTTCTTCATTAGGGTAATCCCAAGCGGCACCCATCGCATTGGCAATGGTTTGGACAATTTGCCAATCGGGCAGGGCTTCACCTGGCGGTAGCAGGGCCTGTTCGAGTCGCTGCACTCGTCGTTCAGTATTAGTGAAATGACCGCGTTTTTCGACAAAGGCCGCGGCGGGCAGAACCACGTCGGCAAGCTCGGCGGTTTCGGTGAGGAAGATGTCCTGCACCACTAAAAAGTCGATTGCATTAAGCGCCCTAAGCACATGGGCTTGATCTGGGTCGCTTAATACGGGGTTTTCGCCCATCACATATAAAGCCTTGATTTTCCCTTTGGAAATATCATGCATCATATGGGTTGCGGTCACGCCAATCTCCCCCGATAACGGCGTTTGCCAATGTGCCTCGAAACGCATTCTGGCATGAATGTCGGTGACTTTTTGGTAACCACTGAAGAAGTTAGGCAGTGCGCCCATATCACAGGCACCTTGCACATTACTTTGTCCCCGCAGCGGGTTAATCCCCGCACCTTCAACTCCAATATTGCCGCATAGAAGTTGTAGATTAGATATGGCGGTGACATTGTCGTGTCCCGTCGTGTGCTGGGTAATGCCCATGGCATAGTAGACTGCGGTTTTGTCGGCCGTTCCTATGGTTTGGGCGATGCGGGCGATATCTTCGGCTTTAACGCCTGTTATTAAGGCTGCATTATCTAGGCTGTAATCTACTTTTTTGAGTTCAGCATAGAGAGCATCCACGCCTTCGGTGCGCGCGGCAATGTAGCTTTTATCCTGCCAGTCGTTGCGGATAATTTCTGCCATAATCGCATTGAGTAGCATGACGTCTGTGCCGGGTCTGTGGGCGACATAAAGCTGTGCACTGTCGGCAATGGCGACACGTTTAGGGTCGGCCACCATTAATCTTGCGCCATGCAAAGCCACGGCTTGCTTAATTTTCGAGGCGATGATCGGGTGAGCACTGCTGGTGTCTGAGCCTATGATAAAAATCACATCCGATGCTTGAATGCTCGGAATGTCATTGGTCATGGCACCACTACCGATACTTTGCTGTAGCCCAGTGACTGTGGATGAATGGCACAGACGGGCGCAATGGTCGATGTTATTGGTGCCGAGTATGCTTCTGACAAATTTTTGCAGGAGGAAGTTTTCTTCATTAGTGGCTTTTGCCGAGGCCAAACTTGCCAGTGCATTGCTGCCATGTTGCTGTTTTATTCGCTGTAAATTTTCGGCCACATAGGCGATGGCTTCAGGCCAACTACTTGGCGTGAGCTGGCCATTTTTACGAATGAGTGGCGTGGTGAGGCGTTTTTCACTGTGAATAAAATCGAAACCAAACCGGCCTTTCACACACAACATGCCTTGGTTTACCACAGACTCTTTATTGCCCTCGATATGACGGATCTGATTCGTGCTGGTATCGATTTTAAGGTCAAGCCGACAGCCTACGCCGCAATAGGTACAAATCGTTGATGCGGTTTTGAGTGGCATTTCATCGCCTTGGCGTTTATCCCGCGCATCGACGAGTGCACCCGTTGGGCAAACCTGCACACAGTTGCCGCATTGCACACATTTGCTGTCGGCCATGCTGGCGTTAAAGCCGACTCTCGGTGCTCGGCGCGTTGCGGTTTCACTTATGTCTTGCGGCAGCGCTTGATAGGAATCATGGGCAAATTGAATCGCACAATGGCCACTCTGCAACTGGCACACATCGACGCACTTACCGCAGCTAATACAACGATTTGCATCAAATTGAATGAACGGACTCGATTTGTCGACCGAAAACTTACGCGCGCTTTGAGTGTTGAGTGACTTAGGTTCGACATGGTAGTCGGTCGCATAGTCCCTTAATTTACAATCCGTATTAGCTTGGCAGGCGCATTCGAGGCATCGCGCCGCTTCTTGCATGGCGGCATCGGGAGCAAAACCTAGCTCGACTTCGCCGTAATTGAGTAGACGCTGCACCGCGTTCAATTCGGGCATGGTTAAACGGGCTTTACGTGCGACAGAGGGGTAGAGTTCGGCAGTTGGCAAGCCTTGTTTTATTGTGTTACCGACTGCTTTTGATGAATTAAATTCAGTGGCATGCAGCTTGCAACTTAGGCCTTGTTTGAGCAATTTATCTATGGCAATTGCGGCTTTATTGCCGTCGCCTATCGCGGCGACTGCGGTAGCAGGGCCGCGGCGTGCATCCCCCACCACAAAGAGTTTTTCAACCCCGGACGACATAGTGTGCTCGCAGCCAATAAAGGTATTCCAGCGGCTGAGAGCGAGTTCACCATTGCTTAAGTGGCTCGCGGGATCTTGCATAAAACTCATATCGGGAGTTTGTGATACTGCGGCTATCACAGTGTCGAAATCTTGAGTAAAGGTTTCACCGGTATCAACGGGAGCGCGTCTGCCAGAGGCATCGGCTTCGCCGAGTGCCATCTTAGCGAAGGTGACTGAATGGACTCTACCTTGCACATCGCTATGGTTTTCAAGCGGATTGGTTAAAAAATGAAACTTCACCCCTTCGACTTCGGCCTCATGTACCTCGTAAGCTTCGGCGGGCATTTCGGCGCGGGTGCGACGGTAAATTAGGGTGACATCGCAGCCTTCACGCACTGCTGTGCGGGCGCAATCAATAGCGGTATTGCCACCACCAATGACAGCGACTTTTTTGCCCAGTACGAGTGTCTTGTCGAGACAATGATCTTTTAAGTAATCGACACCTAAGTAGCAACCCGAGAGTGTGCTGCCGGGATAATCCATAGGCACAGCTTTTTGGGCGCCAATGGCGAGACAGACGGCATCAAAATCTTCAACTAATTGATTTAAATGTATCTCGTGACCGAGACGTGTTTCTGTGTGTATGGTTAAGCCATTGCGGCACAGGAGTGCGATCTCCTTGTCTAGTATCGCCTTAGGTAAACGATACTCAGGAATACCATAACGTAGCCAACCACCCGCCTGTGGCATAGATTCGAATACCTCTACGCTATGACCTTGGTTTGATAAGTAATATCCGGCACTTAACCCAGCTGGACCCGCACCGATAATGGCAACTTTTTTGCCCGTGTCGGTTTGGCGTGGCGGCACATAACTCATGCCCCCATTTTCGCCATCTGCTAAGTCGAGATCGGCGGCGTGGCGTTTTAATTGGCGTATGGCAATGGGCTCATCGACGAGTCCGCGGCGACATTGTGCTTCACAAAAAGCAGGGCAAACACGGCCAATGGAGAGTGGCAGCGGCAAAGTTTGTTTAATGACTTTAACGGCTTCAGTATGGTTGCCTTGGGCTATGTGATACAGGTAACTCTGCACATCGACGCCCGCTGGGCATGCTTGTTGGCAGGGGGCTTCGCAATCAGCAAAATGATCGCTCAAGATTTCGGTCAGCGCTTGTTTGCGTTTTTGGCTTAAGAATTCAGACTGAGTTATGACTCGCATGCCGACGGTGGCGGACGTTTCACAGGCGCGTACGCAGCGCAAACTCGCGTCGGAATTCTCAATTTGGACGACACACAAATTGCATGCTTGCTTGTCTGCATGTTCGTGAATGCCTAATTGCTGCGAGGCTGCGCTGGGATCACATAAGCTGGGTATTGCTATGCCAGCAGCATGCGCCACTTGCAGTAGGTTATCGGTCGGATTAACCGACAACACTTGGTCATCAATTTGAAGTTCTATCATCCCATGGCCTTTTTATATGTAGGGTGCTTAGCTGCTATAGCGCGGGGCTGCAGGCTTAGGTTGTTTCGAGTATACCTAGACAGCTTTAGAAGACGCTTATGGGCGAGTGAAGTTTGCTGCAAAATTGCAGCTTGAATCACAAACCCGCTCAGACTGTGCGCTGATGAATGTTTGTTCTAGTTTAGTCGTGATGGGGTTGGCGTTATCAGGCCTTTTTAGTTGTGTTTCCTTTGATATTATGGGGATTTTTTAGGCAGGAGAGCGCTTGTGTGTCAGCCATTGGCCTCGCGCATAGCACTATCTTGGCTAAATTCTTGGCTAAATTTAAGTAAGATCACAGTCTTAACTCATTGCTTTTTGTTAGTCTCGGCTTTAGTGCTGTGGTCTTTTAGCTTGGAAAATAATCCTTGTTATCCCATTTAATGAACAGTGCACCCCTAGGTTTACCAGTCTGGTTAGGTTAAAATGCGCGGTTGCAAATACTGTTAATCACCGCCCCTTTTAGTGGAAGATCAATTAAAGCGGCCAAATAAAGAAAGTTGAAAACTCATGTTTGAAGTTAATCCAGTAAAATTCAAAATTAAGGAGCTTGCCGAGCGCACGGAGCTTCTTAGGGGGTATCTTTGACTACGATGCCAAAAATGAGCGTCTAGAAGAAGTTACTCGTGAGCTTGAAAGTTCAGAAGTGTGGAACGACCCAGAGCGCGCCCAAGCCTTAGGCAAAGAGCGCGCCAGCCTAGAAGCTGTGGTCAAAACCATAGACGATATGGACTCAGGTCTTGAAGATGTTGAAGGCTTACTCGAGCTGGCTATTGAAGAGGAAGACGAAGATACCTTCAATGAAACCAGTAAAGAGCTGGATTATCTCGAAAGCCGCCTTGCCGATCTTGAATTCCGTCGTATGTTCTCCGGCCCGCAAGATGCGTCAAACTGTTATTTAGACATTCAGTCTGGTAGTGGTGGTACCGAAGCCCAAGATTGGGCCAACATGGTGCTGCGTATGTACCTACGTTGGGGCGAAGCCCATGGCTTTAGCCCTGAGTTGATGGAAGTAACCGATGGTGACGTGGCCGGTATTAAAGGCGCGACCATTAAGTTTACTGGCGAATATGCGTTCGGTTGGTTACGCACTGAGACTGGCGTGCACCGTTTAGTACGTAAGTCGCCATTCGATTCATCGGGTCGTCGTCATACATCATTCTGCTCTGTGTTCGTTTATCCAGAAATCGATGACGATATCACGATTGATATCAACCCATCGGATCTACGTATTGACACTTATCGTGCATCGGGCGCGGGTGGTCAGCACGTTAACAAAACGGAATCGGCGATTCGTATTACCCACTTACCGACTAACACAGTCGTGCAGTGCCAGAACGACCGTTCACAGCATAAAAATAAAGATGCTGCGATGAAGCAGCTGAAAGCAAAACTGTTTGAGTTAGAAATGCTCAAGCAAAATGCCGACAAACAGGCCGCAGAAGACGCTAAGTCTGATATCGGCTGGGGCAGTCAAATTCGCTCTTATGTATTAGACGATGCCCGCATTAAAGACTTACGCACAGGCGTTGAAACCCGCAATACTCAAGCGGTACTCGATGGCGATCTGGATAAGTTTATCGAAGCCAGTTTGAAATCTGGGCTGTAATTAATTCAAGGTATAGACGAGAAATAAGATGACTGAACAAGTAATTGATGAGAACAAACTGATCGCCGAGCGCCGTGCCAAGCTAGAAAGCATCCGCCCAAATTGTAGTGCTAATGCCCATCCAAATACCTTCCGTCGCACCCATAAAGCGGCTGAATTACAAGCACAGTATGGTCAAAACACTAAAGAAGAACTCGAAGCCTTAGGTTTTAAGACCAGCATTGCTGGCCGCATCATGGCAAAGCGTGGCCCTTTCTTAGTGATCCAAGACGTGTCTGGCCGTATTCAAGCTTACGCTGAAAAAAGCGTACAAGCTGATTTGAAAGAGCGTTTTCAAGGTCTGGATATCGGTGACATCATAGGTGTAACCGGTCAGCTGCATTTGTCTGGCAAAGGCGACTTATATGTCAACATGGAACAGTACGAGCTACTGACCAAGGCCCTGCGTCCATTGCCTGCGGATTATTATGGTCTAGCCGATCAAGAAATGCGCTATCGTCAACGTTACGTGGATCTCATCGTTAACGAAGATTCGCGCAATGCCTTCATCATGCGTTCTAAAGTGGTTTCTGCAATCCGTAACTTCATGATCAAAAAAGAGTTCATGGAAGTTGAAACCCCTATGATGCACGTGATCCCAGGTGGTGCTTCGGCGCGTCCTTTTATCACTCATCACAACGCCTTAGACATGCCAATGTATCTGCGTATCGCGCCAGAATTATACTTGAAGCGTTTAGTCGTCGGTGGTTTTGAGCGTGTGTTCGAAATCAACCGTAACTTCCGTAACGAAGGTCTGTCGCCACGTCATAACCCAGAATTCACTATGATGGAATTCTATATGGCTTATGCAGACTACAAAGATCTGATGGACTTAACCGAAGAAATGCTCAGCTCGATTGCTATCGAACTGCTCGGCAGTGCGCAAATGCCATACGGCGAGCACACAGTTGATTTCGGCGGCCCATACGCACGTTTAAGCATGTTAGAAGCGATTCAGAAGTACAATCCTGATAACGCGACTATCCAAGCTATGACCTATGAGCAAGTGAAAGATGTTGAATTCATGCGCGATTTGGCGAAAAGCTTAGGCATGAAGATTGAGAAGTTCTGGACTTGTGGTCAGCTACTTGAAGAAATCTTCGGTGAAACAGCTGAATGGCAATTGATGCAACCGACCTTCATCACTGGCTACCCTGCGGACATTTCACCACTGGCACGTCGTAACGATGACAACCATTTCATCACTGACCGTTTCGAATTCTTCATCGGTGGCCGCGAAGTGGCTAACGGCTTTAGCGAGCTGAACGATGCTGAAGACCAAGACAACCGCTTTAAAGCGCAGGTTGACGCGAAAGATGCTGGCGACGATGAAGCTATGTTCTACGATGCAGACTATATCACTGCACTGGAACACGGTTTGCCACCAACGGCAGGTCAAGGTATTGGTATCGACCGTTTAGTGATGTTATTCACTAATGCTCATACTATCCGTGACGTGATCCTGTTCCCTGCTATGCGCCCACAGGCGTAATGCAGTCGAACAAGATATTTCGGTTAGTCATTTTATCGACGATGAATGAGTGGGAATTGGCTAAACAGTAAAAGGTTTACTCATTAGCTGACAATCATAGTGATAAAATGCACCATAAAAACCAGCCATTTGGCTGGTTTTTTGTTTTCTAGAACTTTTTAAAAGTTGTGATTATTAAAGATACAACTGCATAAGCTATATTGTTACAGCTGAATTTTTATAAAAGCACAAATTAGCTATAAACTATTTGGCAAGTTTACATTCTTTAACATTCTTCATGCCTTCACCGTCAGTTACTGACTGCAACCCCGCACCGCCAACAAAAACACCTATTTTTATATATTGCTCGATAAAGTAGTTTTTACCACCTTCTGTCGATAGTTTTAAATTATTTTCACTGAATTCTGATTCGGTAGAAAGTGTTTGCTCACCTGGTTCGACTTCCTTGTAGAAGTAGACTTTATTAGCAGATTCGCCAATCATCTCACCATTAATATAGATATTTTTCTTTAGAGCCTGACCCGCAAAACTATTGCGGTATATATAAATCCCTGTTTTATTGTCAGCTGGCTTCTGGAATGTCTTAAGCTTTGCATCTTCCTCTTGTGAAGCCATTGGTACTGTGGCACAACCTGAGAGTAGAAGGAAAATGGCCAGCATAGGCGTTAGAAGTTTTTTTAACATGATTTGTCCTTAAATAAGTGTCTTATTTTAATTGTAAAAATATAAGCTTTTGTTATTTAGATAAATTTATCTTTATTTATAACGCTTTAATTTATTGAGCTTTTAAAGTTATTAAATGTGTTATCTCCTTTGGGATCGTTTGAACATTCAACATGAACGCCATAACATGGGCAGAATGTATGGAATGTCATGTTGGTAAAGTCAGCTATTATCATTTTTGTGCAAGAGCACTAGGCCAAAAATAAGTTATTACAAAGTCATTAAGAGGCAAATTAATGGTGTTTTTATTCTTGCTAAATATAACTTAAGCTTTATTGGTTTGCTAATAGTTTATTTTAAATTTTGTGATGTCAAATAGTAGTTTTCTTTGTTTGTTGTTATTTTTTAAAGCTAGTGAGTTTTTTGTTTTGGTCTTTGATTTTTTCTTGCGGTTTTACGGTTTTTATAAATCGTAAAATGATTAAGTAATAAGTCGCTAGCGCTTAAGGTAGTTTTGTTTATGTTGCTGATTAACTAATTTAGACTCTATTGCAATATGAAGTTATAGAATGGATTAGGTTTATTACTTGGGTAGGAGTTAAGTGGTCTGATATTTAGCTCAATTTATAAAGAAGTTTTAAATCAGCAATGAGTTAATTATTCTACTTAAGGTTACTTGTATGCCCATGGTTAACTTAGTAGGTGTTGACTGACCAGGGCAACCGCATGAATGTTTAAAATTCGCCCAACTGCAATCCTGCTAATAAAACCGATTCTAGATATTCAGGTTTCATCCAAGCTCTTTTCTGTTTCGCCGGAATGCTTCCCTTAGAAGGTTCTGCCCTAAGCATATTGAGTGATATTTGCCTAAGCATGGCCCAATTTTCTGCCCCATGATGTTGGTAAATCTGGCAACTATCTTCTTTCATTGAGACATCTAGCACCCAGTGTAAGCTGTTTT
>NZ_JAKKSE010000050.1:0-5564 GCF_025653595.1 Shewanella sp. SM95 | reverse complement strand
GATCCGTTAAGGAAAACTTTCCATCAAATCCCTCAACATGCCTAGAAAGATCAGAAAAAGAAGTGTTATCGTAATTTGTAATACGCTCTATTATTTTATTTTCCATTACAATTTAATCTCAAATTATTTATTAAAATATAGTGAGTTACCAAACTTTAACGTCTATTACTTCAAAGCGAAAACTTGATATTTCAGGTGAATACTCAAAATTACTTGGCATATTGAATACATATTCTCCTTTCGGTATGTTCCTTATGCTAGCAGGCCAAAATTCCTTGGTATTCACAGGCGAGTTAAGCTTATCGTATGCTGTAATTTTGACCTGAACGCCAATAGGAGTATTACAGCTATGTTCAATCACACCAACGCCACCCATGAACCAACATGGTTTATTTATTGAGTTACACTTATCGATAAACTTTCCATTTATATTTTTCACTGAAACATCCTGAATATTACATTCAGACATTGCAAAACTACTAAAAAAAATTAATGGGAGCATTAAAGTTAAAGTGCGCATCAGAAACTCACATTATCAAGTAATGGAACATTTACAAATTGACCTATCGTCCAGTTTTTTTCTTCTAAAATACGCAATGGGGTGCACTCAGGAACGAGGAAGTAATGGTTATATAACGCTTCTCCACTATTACCATGGTTTTCTTTTAAATCCTCAATGTAGAGCCCAATTTCATCTAAATCATCAATAGATAATTCGAGGAATTTAGCCAAAGAACTTTGGTTATCCATATATAAGCCATCCCTTCTAAAACTTAATTTAAATACATATTACCAGAGCCAAAAAAATACACAAGCTATTGAATTATTGACGATTACGTCAAAATCTAACAAAGGAAAAACTTGCTAATAGATCTCTTTCCTGTGACCTATCAGCGCAGCCAAAATAACTAACTTGTCATCTTGAATGTCACAAAGCACTCGATAGTCACCGACTCGATAACGCCAAAAAATACCCAAATCACCCTTCAGGGGCTTTCCTGACGTTCTCGGATCGTCCAATATCGCTATGCGCTGTTCCAAAAAATCCAGAATGCGTTTAGCGTTCTGCTTATCCATTTTTTTTAGTGATTTTAGCGCTCGTTCTGAGTAATCAATTGTCCAAGCCAAGAGACGCCCTCACATCTTCGCTACTGTAGGTTTTTTCAGCCCCTTTACGAATATCAGAGACAATCTGAGCCGCAAGATAGTAATCCTCCAGATCCTCTAAATGAGTCAAAATAGCTTCTCTGGCGTAAAAGGTTTTTGTTCTACCGGTTTGATCTGCCAAAGCAGCCAGACGGGTTTCAATATCATCAGGTAACCGTATTGCTAACATAATTAAATCCTCCACTGCTATACACGCATAGCATACGCCATTTATCGATTTAATCCACGATCATTTCTTCGGCCGCGCTGCATCGCTATCTGGTTAGCAATGTCATTAATCTGCTCAGTTGCGATTCCAAGCCGTTGACCTGCTCTGCTAAGCTCTTTACCTGCGTTTTGAGTGCCTGATTCTCTGCTGACGTAGTGGTGAACATGTGCTGCAAAGCCTTGTAGCTGCTCGATAATGCCGTTTGTTGCTGCTCTTGCTGCTGCTGAAACGCTTTTACAGATTCTAGTAACTGTGACTCTAATTCCGTCATTTATTTTTTCTCCAATTTGATCGCGCTTTGCTTGCCTACCGTCCAATTCGGATCGGCTTTCCAACCGTTCGGTAGCAGGATGAAACGCTCGCCCTGTGGGTTCTGGTGTAGTGCTATCCCGAACATTTGATTCTGTAACAATTTCAAGGTTTGTTCTTGTGCGTTTATCGCTGCAAGGTTCTCGGCTATCTGGTTGCCCTGATACCACAGGACACCCTGAATCGAGACTAAAGCGATTGTTAGAGTCGCCACTATCCAAACCCATGATCTGAGCACTAAGCGGTTCATAATCACGTTCTGGGCGATTATGTCGCTTTTGATTTTGTTGGCGCTTGAGTTCAATGCCTCTAGCACAGATTGCTCGTGCCTCTCGAATTCGCGTTTCAGCCTGATCTCGGTAGCGGATGCTTGCTGCTTCGATTTCGCCTCGAAGTCCTTCGCCAAATCTAAAATTTTGCTCATAGATCATGCCCTTCAATCGAATGTTTCGCCCCCCGTCAGGGTTGGCAATGGAAATACTGTTTTTGGTCTGCCTGACCACCTCAAAACCCGCACTGGAAAGCGTTTTAACCACACTATCGCGGTTGGTGATGCTGCCCGAACCAGCCAAGCGCAACAGGCCATCCGTGAGCGCCTGAGCCGCTTTCTGTGTGTCTAATGGCAGGTTGCGGGGAGTAACTAATTCGCGACAGTGAATAGGGTCGTCTGGATCGTGTAATTGATGCTCTGCATTCACCCCGATTTTCCATGCGTTAACCCTTGGTTTGTCAGCCTTTTCGTAGTACGGTTGCAGGCGTTTACCGCTGATTAATTCAATGTTCGGGATAATAAAATTCAGTTCTAGCCGCCCTTTGTCGCGGTGCTCTACCCATAAGCATGAATACTGATCTGCATCCAGACCAGGGAGCAGCATTTTTTCAAAATCGGACATCAATTTGTCTTTGGTTTCGCGGGGTAAATCGGCCTCCGCGAATGACAGAACGCCAGATGTGTATTTTTTGGCGTAGGGGCTGGAATCAATCAGCGCCATGATCACCGCAGGATCACCCCTATCGAGCGTTGCGCCCTCCCGCTGGCGGTCACGCCCCAGCAGATAGTCAACTGGCCCTGATCCACGGCCAGAGCCGCGAGGATGGAATTTCACAATCATGCGCTGTGCTCCGCTCGAATGGCCGCGAGCTGCCGCTCGATACTGACCAGTGCGCCCATGATGGCCGCACGGTCAACCGTCCCGCTATTGGCGTTCACGACACGCGCAATCTGATTCAGGTTGTTGCCCATGCCAGCGAGCTGCCGCAATAGTTCGGGGGCTACTGTAGGCGCTGGGGGGGGGCGTTTGGCTGGGGTGCCTAGGCATGTCTCCCGCATCCATTCTGCCAAACGCAGTTTGGTACATCGCTGATGTAGAGCCTGATATTCCTCGTCCGTACAGCGAATTTTGATTTCCCTTTGGCGTTTCTTATTCATTGGTTTTGGCTCTATGAATGGCCTCGCGGATACGTTCAACGGCATCAGCGCCCACGGTATCAACCTGTTCAACCCCTGCATTTATCAGGGTTTGCAGCGCGTTGATATCCTCCCGATTAAACGTAACAGTTACCACATTAGCCGCTCGTCTGGCACGGTACGCTGCCTGTTTTTCGGCTGCGGTCATGGCGCGGCCAGTCCGAGGCCGTCCCCGTTTGGCGGGAGCAGGTATGAGATCCAGAGTTTTGCTGTCGTGTGCGTCTTTCATGGTTCCTCCATTATAGTAACTGTTACCGTAAACCGCTGTTTTCTTTTTGGGGGTTTCGGGGGGTCCCCCCCTGAACCAGCTCACAGAAGGGGAAACGCGAAGCGTCCCCTCTGTGTATGCTGGCTTAAAGCGTAAAAAGAGTGTAGCAGACGTTGGAAAAACAAGCAACTATTAAAAGTAACAGTTACCTTAATAGGCCATAACATTCAAGTAACTGTTACTAATAATGTTCATATGGAACACTGCCGCGCTGGGCTAGTTAAGCGTGACTAGGAGGATCAGGGGGCTTTTAGATGAAAAGAGGCTATTTGAAGCTGTACTAGTGAGTAAAATGGAACACTGCCGCGCTTCGCTTGGCTGCTGACTAGGCTCATTTCGCAGACAAGCTGCTCAATCGCTAGTCCAGCGAGTACGAATGATTTTCTTATTTTCTTGAGATGTATTGGAGGAATACTATTTAAGTAACAGTGACTATAAACGAGGCTATTATCTGATATGGCTTTGTTTTCGCGATCGCTATTTCGAGTGGGAGTTGTCTAATAGGGTAAAGCACCCCGAAAAAGCAAAGAGCGGGGCTATTATCTGATATGGCTTGTTTTTTCCGCTTCATTTTAACCAATTACGAATTGTCCGTGTAGTGACACCCAAATCTTCAGCTATACACGCCTGATCATAGCCCTGTTTTATCATCTGTTGCACTGTGGGTAGTAGTTCGGCTTTACTTGATGGCCTGCCACCACCCTTTGATATTTTACCGCCCTTGGCTCCCTGTCTGGCCTGCCAAGCACTAAAACCTTCTTTGGTCATGCGCTTGTGTGTCCATCGTGCAACAGATTTAGCCGTGGCTTTGACCTCGGATAATGGTAACGGTGACGTAAATTCTCGGTTGTTATATCCTTCGCCTCGGGTTAAAACCGCTTCGAACCAGCGTTCATACTGCGGATAACCTTGTCTAATGGCCTTGTAAGCCCACTCAGAGAGATAATCGAATAAATTGCAGTTACGGCCAAGGCCATTACTTGGAAGCCTGCCACGGCCGTTATAGGCGCTTAAATCGAGATAGTCGGCTAACCAATCGAGTGTGTAGAGATTTGGCTCCCACGTAGAAACGAGCCAATGCGGATTTAACGGGTTTTTGCAGATTAGCCCTGTGTAGCCCTCGTCCGATCCGAGTTTTGCCCTTAGAGCGGCTTCTACGGCCGCTGCGTAGCGTAAAGCCTTACTGCTTCCATCTGGGGCGGTACGAATTGGGATCTCTAGGCCATAAATCAAATGCGCGTGACCGTTTTCGCGGTTAGTTGCGACGATATTGGGGGCTGGGGCCCCCGCATCTTCCCAACACAAGGTCGCGCCGAGACGATCGACATCAAACACGAGCCAATATTTATGAGTCGGCCCATTGTGTTGAATATAGCGAGATTTAACGGCTTTTTTAGCCGCAATGATGCTCAAACCATTAGATAAATTGTCAGAATAGTAGGGTTTTTTGGGTAAACGCTGTTCAAAAAGCGTTAATTGATGGGCTGCATTCAAAAAGCACCGCTCAAATGGCGGTTATTAGGTTGATATGTTTGATCCATGTGTTAATATTCTCTTAGGATTTATCCTGACCCTGAACTCACATATCTTCCGCCAAGTTGATTGATGTGATTCGGGGTTTTGTTTTTCTAGCGTTAGATTACGCTATCTAAGTTTTTTTGCTGCTATTACTTAGAAAAATCATTTTATTAAAGTGAAAGTTACAGGATAAAAATGATCACTATCGTAACTTCTCAACTTCTTAGCTAAAGGCATATTGGGAAACAAGCCATCTATCATGTAGGTCCTCATAGATGTGTGAATCATTTTTATCTTCCCATCATCAATCAGCTTCAAAATAACTTCTGCGGCTTCTTCAGAAATATTATTCCAAAAAACTACACCTTTATTGTTAGGATCCGTTAAGGAAAACTTTCCATCAAATCCCTCAACATGCCTAGAAAGATCAGAAAAAGAAGTGTTATCGTAATTTGTAATACGCTCTATTATTTTATTTTCCATTACAATTTAATCTCAAATTATTTATTAAAATATAGTGAGTTACCAAACTTTAACGTCTATTACTTCAAAGCGAAAACTTGATATTTCAGGTGAATACTCAAAATTACTTGGCATATTGAATACATATTCTCCTTTCGGTATGT